>JBNKEN010000090.1:0-16303 GCA_050288805.1 Pseudoalteromonas sp. | reverse complement strand
CTGTTCAACCAGGAGGCGTACCAGGCGATGCAGCAGGAAGTAAAAGAGATATTTATGTAGCGCTATCCAACGCAAAAAAGAGCCCTCGGGCTCTTTTTTATGGCGTTCGCCAGCTAAAAAGAGTTCACAGGACTCTTTTTTTACGCGCTCATAATGCCCTTCGCAGGCTCCGGGCGTTCGCCAGCTAAAAAGAGTTCACAGGACTCTTTTTTTACGCGCTCACTCCTCGGGGGTGCCGAGGCTGGCCGTCAGGGCTTCAAGCATCTGCTTGATTTCTTCCGACGCGAGAATGAAATCGGCATCGAGTTTGACCGCCATGTCTTCCTTGGGAATATCGGCATTCTCTTCTTTCAGGGTCTCTGAATAGCTCAGGCGTTTAATCGAACCGTCGTTTTGCAGCATAAACTTGAGTCGTTCCTGGTAATCCAGCGCCAGTTTGGTGACCTGTTTACCGTTTTCCAGGTGAGCCTTCACTTCGTCGCTCGACAGGTCATGTTGCTTCAGTTTCACCTGAGCACCACTGTCGTCCGGTTCCTGCAGTTCAGCATCCATACCGATAGCAAAATTTTCTGGTGCGCTGAACTCGGTCAGCCAGTGAGTCATAAATACGCCGAGATCGTAATTGGCAAAGGCAGGCACCACGGGCAGGGTACCGAGGGATTTACGCAGCAGGGCCAATAGCTCTTCTGCCTTGTTGAAGCTGCCGCTGTTGACGACCAGCCAACCGTTTTCCTGGTCGATAAAGGCAAACTGCAGGCTCGATTTTTTAAATGCCTGGGGCAGCAGGGTGTGCAGCAGGTTTTCCTTGATCTCGTCTTTTTCTTTCTTTTTAACCGGGCGATTTTCTTCACGCTCGATCTGCTCTACCTTGTCGGCGACCAGCTCGTTGACGACCGCAGCTGGCAGTACTTTTTCTTCACGTTTAGCGCAGACCAGAATGGCGTTTTGGGAAAAATGAGACAGCATTTCACCGTGCTTGCCGAGCGCCTTGCTCCAGCCGAAGGTGCTGAGATCCTGGCTGCCGCAGGGGCGAAATTTATCCTGTTCCAGGGCCTTTTCGAAATCTTCCTGGTTATAACTGACGTCTTGCTTAAAGCGATAGCAAATAAGGTTACTGAACCACATTATTATTGTCCTACTTCTAAGTGAGCCCCATCATAGCAAGAATTGGGGGTCCGGGAAAACCAGGATAACGGCGGGATTTTTATGGGTAGCGCCCGGAGCCCAAGGCTCCGGACAAGGTGATCAGCTGTTGAACATGTTCATGGGTTTGGGCAGATCTTTCGGGATCACTATATGGTATCTCAGTCCTTCCCCCTGCGTGCTGGACACCTCAATTTCGCCGCCCAAGGTTTGTTTTACCAGGTTGAAGGTGATATGGGTGCCGAGACCGCTGCCGCCCTGATCGCGTTTGGTGGTAAAGAAGGGGTCGAACAGTTTACCCAACTGCTCCGGTGATACGCCGCGTCCGTTGTCTTTAAAGATAATGTCGACCCTGTCGCCTTCTTCCTTCACCTGGATATCGATCTGGCCGCTGTGAATACCTTCAAAGCCGTGGATCAGCGAATTCATGATCAGGTTGGTGAAAATCTGGCTGATGGCGCCGGCCGGGGTGTTGAGTACCAAGTCATCCGGACATTCAAGGTTGATATGGTGGCGCGTTTTCTTCAGTTTGGGGTTGAGCGAGCGAATGACCTCACCCAGGTATTCCTTCATATTAATGGTACGCACCGCCTCACTGGCCTGATCGACGGCGATTTGCTTAAAGCTGGCAACCAGCTCGGAAGCGCGGGCCAGATTGGAGCTAAGCAGGCTGGTGCTCTGACGGGCCTCGTTAATAAATTCTTCCAGCGCCTTGGGCGACAGGTTTTTATCCTGATAGGCCTGCTCGAGCTGATTCAATCGCTCTTCCAAAAACGACGTGGCGGTCACACCAATGCCGACCGGCGTATTGATATCGTGGGTGATACCGGCAACCAGACCGCCGAGGGCGGCCATTTTTTCCGAGCCCACCAGGCGCTCCTGGGCCAGGTTCAATTCGTCGACGTAGCGCTGCAATTCGCTTTGTTTGGTCAGCAGTTCCTGCTCGGTATGACGGCGCAGTTCAATTTCTTCGGTGAGCGCCAGCTTTTGTTTTTCCAGCTCATATTTCTGCTGTTGCAGATCCATCATGGCCTGGCTCAGGTTTGAGGTTTTGCGGGCCACTTCCTGTTCCAGTAACAGGTTCTGTTGGTCGAGCTTTTCATTGCTTTTGATCAGCTCCTTTTGGGTGTGCTCAAGCTCATGTTTGTATTCCACCACCTTGCCGATCAGGTTGTTGAAGCTTTGCTCCATCACCTTGAGTTCATTGCGCTCGGTGGTGTGAATATCGACCTTGGCCCCTTCCAGGTTATCGAGCTCCAGATCTTCTATCTGTTCGGTCAGCTGGGTCAGGGGATCCGTCAGCAGGCGGCGGAACGCCATCAGGAACAGGATGATCAAAAACGTGGTTTTGATCATGGCGTTACCGATAAGGAAGTAGATAGAAATCATGATGCGGCTGAATACCACCTCACGGCTCGAGAACAGGGTCACGTCGCCGACCTGGGTGGCGCGCCCGGAGAATTCGAAAATCAGCGGAAAGGTAAAACCGAACAAACCCGACGGGGTGTCTTCGATAATCGAGGCGTCCTGCACCAACTGTTGGCTGTAGAGCTGGCGAATATCCAACGAGCGTCCCAGCTGCGAGATTATTTCGCCGCTGTCGTCACGGACGATGATCCCCTCTATCATGGGTATGGCCAGCAGGCCTTCGGCAATGGTAATGGTTTGCTGGGTGTTGAGCTCCCAGATGGCGCGGGTGAGGCTGCCGCTGAAGGTTTTTTGCAGCGTGGTCAATTCATCACGAATATAAGACTTGGTGTTTACGTATTCGGCGATGACTTGCCCGCAGGTGACCACGAAGGTAAGCAGGAAATACACCGACAGCACGTTGGTCAGCAGCTTTTTTGACAGACTTTTTTGTAGCATGGAGGACCTACGGCTCCTTAAATCTTTATTTTCGTACGTATGTCACTTCACTAAAGTTAGCTAAATTTACGCCAAAAATAAATAAAATATTAACTTTGCGCGCGGAATAACATACTGTACCGACACTAAAATTTAACCGCGTTAAAATGTTGTGTTATAAACATTTTACGAATTACAGTTAGCAATAAAGAATCTATGTCTTTCAAAGTGCTCGTTTGCGATGATTCGGCCCTCGCACGTAAGCAAGTAATTAAATCGCTGAATGCCTGCCTTGATGCGGAAATACAGCAGGCCGGTGATGGCAGCGAAGCGTTGTCGATGCTTGAACGGCATATCTTTGATCTCGTGTGCCTTGACCTGACCATGCCTAAACTCGACGGCGTAGCCGTGCTCGAGGCCATCAAACGCGCTCATCTGGAATGCTTTGTGTTGGTGATTTCCGCCGATATCCAGGCCGCCATGCAACAAAGAGTGGCCGACCTAGGCGCCATCGATTTTATTAAAAAACCCGTATCAGAAACTAGATTGCGGGAAGTTCTGCATAAATTTGGCGTTTACTGAGCGGTAAAAACGCCTTTTCGTATAAATTAACCATAAAAACCCTCTTGACAGAATGGCCGATTTTCGGGCAGTCTAGACGGCATGAACGCAAAAATTACGCTATCGACCATTATTACCACCACGACCACCATCCGTAGCGGATAGTGGCATGGGTCGATGCACATTCGAAAAAGGCCTATGCTCACCGTGAGCATAGGCCTTTTTTCTTTTTTGGGAATGAGGAAACTAAAACAATGCGAGTATTGAAATTTGGCGGGTCGTCGCTGGCTGATGTTGACTGCCTGAACAGGGTAGCCGCCATCGCCAGAAGCGAGTTAAGGGAACGAATGTTACTGGTGCTGTCTGCACCCGGCGGAATGACCGACAACCTGGTCGAACTGGCCGATTTTGCCGAGCGCGGCGATGACTATCAGGGGTTGTGGCAGGCCTTAATCGCACGTAGCGAGAGTATGAAATCGGCCGTTGAAGCGGCCCATGGCGGAGTAACCGATTGGCCACCCTTCGACGAGCTGGCGAAAAAACTGGCCGGGGTTGCCCTGCTTGGCAGCTGCCCGGATGCGGTGCGCGCCTACATCATCAGCTTCGGTGAGCGCATCAGTGTGGCGTTGATGCAGACCATGCTGGCGGATCTCGGTGCGGCCAGCCTGCAAGCCACCGAGTGCATCCGTTCAGAGGGGGGGTATCTTGATGCCGAGGCGGATCTGGCGCTCAGTAAACCGCTCTTTAGTGACGTGCTGAAGAAACACAGTGAGCGGGTGTTGGTCATGCCCGGCTTTACCGCGGCGAACGAAAAGGGTGAATTGACCACCTTGGGGCGTAACGGTTCGGATTATTCGGCCGCCATCGCCGCGTCCTGTGTCGACGCCGAGGTATGCCAGATCTGGACCGATGTCGACGGTGTCTACAGCGCAGATCCCCGTTATATCAAAAAAGCCGCCAAAATAGACCATCTGAGCTACAAAGAGGCCATGGAGCTGAGTTATTTCGGTGCCAAGGTGCTGCATCCGAAAACCATTTTGCCGTGCGCCAATGCCGGGGTGCCGTGTGAAATCAAGAACACCCATAATCCGGCTGCGAGCGGTTCGCTGATCAGCGCCCAAAACAAGGGCGATGAGCCGGTCAAGGCGCTTTCCAGCCTGCAGGACCTTGCCATGCTGACGGTGTCCGGTCCGGGCATGAAGGGCAAGGTCGGGATGGCGGCGCGGGTGTTTTCCGTGCTCGCCGCCGACAATATTTCCATCGTACTCATCACTCAGTCGTCGTGCGAATTCAGCATCAGTTTCTGTGTCCATCAGGAAGATTTGGCGCCGGCCTTGTCCTCGCTGGAGCAGGCATTTGCGCTGGAAAGCCGCGCCGGTCTGATCGAGCCGGTCGAGGTACAGCGAAACCTGGCCATCGTCACCCTGGTCGGTGAAAACATGAAGGCGCACAAGGGCCTGGCGGCCAAGTTTTTTGCATCGCTGGCCCAGGCCCAGGTCAATATAGTGGCTATCGCCCAGGATTCGACGGAAAGTGCCATTTCGGCGGTGATCGACGGCGAACTATGCAACGACGCGGTCAAGGTGTGTCATGAGAATTTCTTTACCCACGTGCCGTCTATCGATGTGTTCCTGCTCGGTTGTGGCCTGGTCGGCAGGGAGCTTATCAACCAGCTGGAAAAACAACAGGCCTGGCTGGAAAAACGCAACATCAAACTGAATCTCTACGGCGTGGCGAATTCGCGGCAAATGCTGCTGCGCCCGGAAGGCGTCGATTTTGCCGGTTGGCAAAGCGAGCTGGAACGTTGTGAGCAGGGTTTCGACCTTGAATTGCTTGAGCAGTTTGTAAAGCAAAATCACCTGATCAATCCTGTACTGGTGGACTGCAGTTCCTCCGGTGCCCTGGCGGCGCGTTATGTCGACTTTATGGATGCCGGGTTCCATGTAGTGGCGGCCAATAAAAAGGCAAACACCGGTTCCTACGCTTACTACGAAGAGCTCAACCGGGCGGTGGTGCGCAATCAGCGTAAATTCCTCTACGAAACCAATGTCGGCGCCGGGCTGCCTGTACTCGACAATCTGCAATTGCTGTTTGGCGCCGGTGACGAACTGCTGCGTTTCAGCGGCATCCTGTCCGGCTCTTTATCTTACATGTTCGGCGCCTTGCAGGACGGTCTTTCACTCAGTGAGGCAACCCTTAAGGCAAGGGTAAGCGGTTTCACCGAGCCCGATCCCCGCGACGATCTGTCGGGCACCGACGTGGCCCGCAAGCTGTTGATCATCGCCCGCGAATCCGGGCTCAAGCTGGAGCTGGATGACATCGAGGTAGAATCCGTGTTGCCTACCGGCTTCGCCGACGGTGAAGACGTGGAAACCTTTATGGCGCGCTTGCCCGAGCTGGACGCGGCCTTCGCCGATCGCATCGCCGGGGCGGCGGCCGAAGGCAAGGTGTTGCGTTATGTCGGCACGATTGCCGAGGGGCGTTGCCGGGTCGGTATCGAAGCGGTGGGGTCGGATCATGCGCTCTATGATATTCGCGACGGCGAAAACGCACTGGCGATTTTGAGCCAATATTATCAGCCCAAGCCCTTTGTGATCCGCGGTTACGGCGCCGGAGCTGCGGTCACCGCCGCCGGGGTGTTCGCCGATATCCTGAAAACCCTGTCGCGATAGGAAGCGTTATGATCAGTGTTTATGCACCTGCCTCGGTAGGTAACTTTATAGTCGGTTTCGATGCCCTCGGGGCGGCCCTTAAGCCGGAAGACGGCAGTTTGCTGGGGGACGTGGTCGAGGTGTGCGCGGCGCAGCACGATGAATTCGTCTGCTCCGGGCCTTACGCCGACAAGCTGCCTTCGGAGCCGGAAAAAAACCTCGCCTATATGTGCCTGACGCATTTTCGCGCCGCGGTGGCACCGACTATGGCGCCGGTCAGACTGGAGCTGAAAAAGCAGCTGCCGGTGGGGTCGGGCCTCGGTTCCAGCGCCTGTTCCGTGGTCGCCACCTTTGCTGCCCTGAATGAATTTACCGGCACCGGTCTATCTAGGGAAGCGCTTATCGAACTGATGGCGGACTTCGAGGGCAAGGTCAGCGGCGGGCGTCACTATGACAATATTACTCCCTGTTTTCTGGGCGGTTTGCAACTGACCGGCGAACTGGTGCCGGGTAAGTCGCTGTCTTTGCCGACGCCGGAAAACTGGTATCTGGTGGTGGCGTTTCCCGGTTTCAGCCTGAATACGGCGAAGGCGCGGGCGGTGCTGCCCGGCGAGATGTCGCTGCATGCGAGCATTGAATTCGCCCAGCGTCTCGGCGCGTTCTGCACCCTATTGCATCGAGGGGAATACGACCCGGCGCTTGCCCTGTTGCAGGACCCCGTCGCCGAGCCCTATCGTGCTCCCTTGATTCAGGGCTTTAGCGAGGCCAAAGCGGCCTTGCCGGAACTCGGCGCCAAGGCGGTCGGCATTTCCGGCGCCGGGCCTACACTGCTTGCGGTTTGTACCGCGTATGAAGATGCCGAAAAATGCCATCAGTGGTTAAAGGCACACTATATCAACGAACAAGGTTTCAGCCATATCTGCCGATTCGACAACGAAGGCACACGCGTATTGGCTCAAGGAGAAACAAATGCAATTGCATAATTTACAAGACGCAACACAACAGGTGTCCTTTGTCGAGGCGGTCAAAACCGGCCTTGGCCGCAATCAGGGCGTCTTTTTCCCGGCGGAAATTCGTCCTCTTACCGATGTGACCGGGCTGCTGGCGATGAATTTTGTCGATCGCAGCGCCGCTATTCTGGCGCATCTGATTGGCGATGAAATAGCGCCGGAGCGACTTCACGGCATGGTGGCGCGCGCGTTTAATTTTCCCGCGCCCTTGGTTAAGGTCGCCGAGCAGCTTTATTGCCTTGAGCTGTTTCACGGCCCGACCCTGGCGTTCAAGGATTTCGGCGGGCGCTTTATGGCCGAATGTCTGGCGGAATTCAGCCAGGGTGAAAAGGTCACCATATTGACCGCAACCAGCGGCGATACCGGTGCGGCGGTGGCGCATGCGTTTTACGGTAAGGAAAACATAGATGTGGTGATCCTCTACCCCGAGGGTAAGATCTCGGAGGCCCAGCAAAAGCTGTTTACCACCCTGGGCGGCAACGTGCATTGCTACGCCGTTAAGGGCAGCTTTGACGACTGCCAGGCCATGGTCAAACAGGCGTTTTTGGATGATGAGGTGAAGAGTCGACTCGGCCTCAACTCGGCCAACTCGATCAACATCAGCCGTTTGCTGGCGCAGGTTTGCTACTACTTCGAGGCGCTCGCGCAATTGAGCGAAGATGAACGACAGCACGCCCATATTTCGGTGCCGAGCGGCAACTTCGGTAATGTCTGTGCGGCCATGATAGCGGCGGTGCTCGGGGCGCCGATAGCTACGCTTTCTGCCACCACCAACCAAAATGACACCGTGCCGCGCTTTTTACAGAACAGGGAGTGGCAGCCGTTCGAGACGCTGGAATCCTTGTCGAACGCCATGGACGTCAGCCGTCCGAACAACTGGCCGCGGGTACAGTATATGCTGGACAACGCCTGGTTCGGCTACGACGATTTTCACTCGCGCGGGGTGTCGGAAGCGGATACCCGCGCCGCCATGGCGGCCCTGATGGAACTCGGCTACCTGGCCGAACCGCATACCGCCATCGCCTATCGGGGACTCGAACTGGATCGCAAACCCGGGCAAAGCGGCATATTCCTGGCAACCGCCCATCCGGCCAAGTTCAGGGAAAATGTCGAGGCGATTCTGCACTGCGAGCTGGAGATGCCGAAACCCCTGAGTGACGCCTTGGCCAAGCCCTGTCTGGCGCAGCCGATGGCCAACGACTACGGGCAGCTTAGGGAAACCCTGCTGGCCAAATTGGGATAATCCACAAAGCCGATGTTATATCGGCTTTTTCTTTCCCTTTTTTTATCGGCATAATAGCGGGCAAAGAATCAGGAAGTAGATGTTATGACGACGTGGAGCGACCTGCTGGCGCATGAAAAACAGCAGGCTTATTTTCAGGACACCCTGGCCTATGTGGAAAGCCGCAGGGCCGCCGGGGTGGAGGTGTATCCGCCGAAGGAGCGGGTGTTCGAGGCCTTTAAGGCCACCCCGTTTGATCAGGTCAAGGTGGTGATCCTCGGGCAGGATCCGTATCACGGCCCGGGCCAGGCTCATGGCCTGTGTTTTTCCGTACTGCCCGGCATCAAACCGCCGCCTTCGCTGGCCAATATGTATAAGGAGCTGGCCCAGGAATTCAGCGATTTTAAAATCCCGAACCACGGTTATCTCGGTGCCTGGGCCGAGCAAGGGGTACTTTTACTGAATACGGTGCTCACGGTCGAGCAGGGGCAGGCGCATTCTCACAAGGAGCTGGGCTGGGAGCATTTCACCGATGTGGTGATAGAGCAGCTTAACGAGCACGGCGAGGGGATCGTTTTCCTGCTGTGGGGAAGTCATGCGCAAAAGAAGGGCAAGGCTATTGATCAGCATCGTCACCATGTACTTTGCGCGCCGCATCCGTCCCCCTTGTCTGCACACCGGGGCTTTTTCGGCTGCGGCCATTTTGCCAAGGCAAACCAGTTGCTCGTCGCCGACGGAAAGTCGCCGATAGACTGGCGTCTGCCGGATCTCTGAGCCGCAAAATCTGAGGTATTAAAAAAGGCGCCGTGCTGAGCAGGGCGCCTTTTCAATATCAGAAATCCAGTTCTTCCAACGAGATTTCGTCGGCAAAAAAGTCGAGTTCCTGAAGTTCTTTTCGCAAGCGGTGCTTGTCTTTCAGGGCCTCGATTTCACGCCATTTTCGTTTTTGTTTTTTATTTGACGCTTTATCAGGTGCAGGACCTTCTAACAAATTCATAAGATCGTCCAGACTATCCATTGCCATCTCCTGTCGATTGAACTGCGGGATTACTAATATCACATGGTGGATAAAAATAAAACTTAATTGTTTAATTCAGGTTAACGTAAGATGACATTTATATGTCGAAAACAAGGCGGTTTTCGTCTTGGATATGAATTTACCCTTTGTTTTTTAAGCGTTTTATTTTGCTGTGCACCTCGGTTTTTATTAAATAAGTTCAAATAAAAACAATCGAAAAACGCCGCAAAGCGGCGTTTTTTTATGTGATTAAGCGTTTGAACGGCCGATTACAGGCTTTTAAAACGCTCTTCCAGCTTGACCTGGTCCGCGGCAAAGGCGCGAATGCCCTCGGCCAGTTTTTCCGTCGCCATGGCGTCCTCGTTATGCTGCCAGCGGAACTCGCTTTCGCTGAGCGGAGCCGGTTTCGGCTGAATCTCGGTCGCGCCTTCCAGCAGGTATTCCTGTCCGTCGCTCAGTTCAGCCAGTTCTTCAAGCAGCGCAGGGCTGATGGTCAGCTTGTCGCAACCGGTCAGCGCGATGATTTCGCCGGTGTTGCGGAAGCTGGCGCCCATTACCACGGTTTGATAGCCATGGCGTTTATAGAATTCATAGATGGTGCGAACCGATTGTACGCCCGGATCCTGGAGCGGATCGGTCGGCTTTTCCAGACCGTTTTTCACGTGCCAGTCGAGAATTCGGCCGACAAAGGGCGAAATCAAAAACACGTTCGCGTCGGCGCAGGCGCGTGCCTGGGCCTGTGAAAACAGCAGGGTCAGGTTGCACTTGATGCCTTCTTTTTCCAACTGTTCCGCCGCCTTGATCCCTTCCCAGGTGGACGCGATCTTAATCAGGATCCGATCTTTACCAACGCCGTTCTGTTCGTAAAGCGCCAGCAGGCTCTTGGCCTTGGCGATGGTTGCCTGGGTGTCAAAGGAAAGACGGGCGTCGACCTCGGTGGAAATATAACCGGGCACGATAGAGCTGATTTCCTTACCGATCAGCACGGAAAAATAATCGCACGCCAGCACGACCTGCTTGTCAGCATCGTTCTCGTGTTTTTTTGCGTAGTCCCAGGCCTGGTCGAGATAAGTCTTGTAGGCCGGTATTTCACTGGCTTTTAACAGCAGTGACGGGTTGGTGGTGGCGTCTTCCGG
Organism: Pseudoalteromonas sp.; assembly: GCA_050288805.1. Taxonomy (GTDB): domain Bacteria; phylum Pseudomonadota; class Gammaproteobacteria; order Enterobacterales; family Alteromonadaceae; genus Pseudoalteromonas. Next base: position 5,717 of record JBNKEN010000090.1, on the reverse strand, counting down.
TTGATGTTTTCGAATCGCTTCGATATCACCTGTATCGGCGACTATCGAAGAGTGCGCTTTTAAGCGCGCAATAGCAGTGGTCATTTGCTTTCCTCATTCCAAGCAATGGTCGGTAATATAATACTCACCCTAATCACCTTATATTGCACCCTGGTGACACTAAAGAATAGGTCATATGTCCGTGGTTTGGACCTGATATAAGGTTAAAGGTGCAAAAGGGGTTTAGCGGGTGGAGCAAAACAAAACGTGATTTTCATCGCGTTTAATGTTGAAATTGGCATATAAAGAACAGACAAGTCAATAGCCTTTATGATCACCCTGATATCTCCTGCGAAAAATCTTGATTATGAAACTCCGCCACCGGTAAGCGATTTCACCCGTCCCGAGCTGCTCGAACACAGCGAAGCCCTGATGTCGGTGTGTCGCGATCTCAGCCCGGCGCAGATCGGCAGCCTGATGAAAATAAGCGACAAACTGGCGGCGCTCAACGCGGCGCGTTTCGGCGAGTGGGCCCAGCCGTTCACGCCGGACAACGCCAAGCAGGCGGTGTTCGCGTTCAACGGTGACGTGTACGGCGGACTGGAAGCTGCAACCCTGAGCCGGGATACGCTTGATTATACTCAGGGCCATCTGCGCATTCTTTCCGGCCTTTACGGCGTGTTGAAACCGCTCGACCTGATGCAGTCCTATCGCCTTGAAATGGGTACCAAACTCGGCAATCCCCGCGGCGCCAACCTGTATCAGTTCTGGGGGTCGGTGATTTCCGAAAAACTCAACGAGCTGCTGGCGGCAGAGTGCAGCGATCTGGTGATAAACCTGGCGTCCAACGAGTATTTTAAGGCGGTGGACAGAAAGGCGCTGAAGGCCAGGGTGGTGAGCCCGGTCTTTAAGGACTGCAAAAACGGCCAATATAAGGTGATCAGCTTCTACGCCAAAAAGGCCCGCGGCATGATGGCCCGCTATATCATGGAGAACCGTATCGAATCGGCCGAAGGCCTGAAGGGCTTTGATGTTGCAGGTTATTACTACAGCGAGGAGGCCACAAAAAAGGCCGACGAACCTGTGTTCCTGCGCGAAGAGCAAGGCTAAAAAATAAGCTTGTAACAGGGCCCGCTTGATGCGGGCTTTTTTGTTTTTTCCGGTTTTGCCTGGCTTTTAATCTGGATCAAAGATCACGCGTTTGGCGCCCGTTGGCGACCAAAGTCTAATATTGGGCATGCCGTTTCCGACCTATTGTTTATAGCAGCGTAAACAACAGGGTAAGCATTATGACAACCAGCTATCAGGCTGAATACCAGCATTTTAAACAGGATCCGGCCGCCTTTTGGCTTGAGCAAAGCCGTCGGGTGCCTTGGTACACTCCCCCTGTCTCTGCCTATAAACAGGACGATGAAGGGCTTTATCACTGGTTTGCCGACGGCGCACTCAACACCTGCCATATGGCGCTCGATTATCATCTTGAGCAGGGGCGCGGCGAGCAAACGGCGCTGATTTATGATTCCCCGGTGACCGGCAAAAAGGTGAGCTACAGCTATCGCGAACTCACCGACAAGGTGGCGCGTTTTGCCGGTGTGCTGAAGAACTTAGGCATCGAAAAGGGCGACCGCGTGGTGATCTACATGCCGATGATCCCGGAAGCCGTGGTCGGTATGCTGGCCTGTGCCAGGCTCGGCGCCGTTCATTCCGTGGTGTTCGGCGGATTTGCGGCCCATGAGCTGGCGGTCCGCATCGACGACGCCAAGCCTAAGCTGGTGCTTTCCGCCTCCTGCGGCGTAGAGGTGGACCGGGTGATAGGCTATATGCCGCTGCTCGATAACGCCATCAAACAGGCGACTCACAAGGTTGAGCATTGTATCGTCTATCAGCGCGATACCCTGAAAGCCGAGTTGACTCCGGGACGCGATATCGACTGGGACGTCGCGCTTGAGCGCGCCGAACCGGCGGCGCCCGTGCCGGTCGAGGCCACGCACCCGCTTTATATTCTCTATACCTCGGGCACCACGGGTACGCCGAAGGGCGTTGTGCGTGAGCACGGCGGCCATGCGGTGGCGCTGCACTACAGCATGGAAACCGTGTACGGCATGAAACCGGGCCAGGTATTCTGGGCCGCCAGCGATATCGGCTGGGTGGTGGGGCATTCCTATATCGTTTACGGGCCGCTGCTGTACGGTTGCACCACCGTGCTGTACGAGGGCAAACCGGTACGCACGCCGGATGCCGGGGCATTTTGGCGGGTGGTCGAAGATCACAAGGTCAATGCGCTGTTCAGCGCACCGACGGCGTTTCGCGCCATCAAGAAGGAAGATCCGAACGCGGCGCTTTTGGCCGGATACGATATTTCTTCCCTGGAACGCCTGTTTCTCGCGGGCGAACGCCTCGATCCGCCGACCCTGGAATGGCTGGAACAACACCTAAAACGGCCGGTGCTGGATCACTGGTGGCAGACCGAAACCGGCTGGGCCATCGCCTGTAACCCTGTAGGGATCGAAACCCTGGCGGTCAAGGCGGGCAGTGCGACGGTGCCGACGCCGGGTTTCGACGTGCGGATCCTGGATGTAGACGGCAACGAATGCGGACCCAACGAGCAGGGTTCGGTTGTGGTGAAACTGCCGCTGCCGCCGGGCTGTCTGCCGACCATTTGGCAGAACACGGCCCGTTTCAAGGCCGGTTACCTCAGCGCCTACCCGGGCTACTACCTGTCCGGAGACGGCGGTTATCTTGATGAAGACGGCTATCTCTTTATCATGGGGCGCATCGACGACGTCATCAATGTGGCCGGGCACCGGCTTTCCACAGGCGAAATGGAAGAAATCGTGGCCGACCATCCGGCGGTGGCCGAATGTGCCGTGTTCGGGGTGCGCGACGAGCTCAAGGGGCAGTTGCCGATGGCCATGGTGGTGCTGAAAGACGGATTTACGGGCGATCCTAAGGACGTCGAGCTGGAGTTGGTTGCCAAGGTGCGCGCCCAGATAGGCGCCATCGCCTGTCTGCGCACCGTGTTGACGGTAGAGCGCCTGCCGAAAACCCGTTCCGGCAAAATACTGCGTAAAAACCTGCGCCAGCTGGTGGACGGCGAACCGTTGCAGATCCCCTCAACCATAGACGATGCCTCCGTGTTCGAGGAAATCGGCGATCTGATGGCTGCCCGTTAATGTTGATTTTGTCGACAATGTGAGCGGTTCATTAAATCAAGACCAAGGCCTCCTTTCCCATATCGGGTAAGGAGGCTTTTTATTCATTCCCTTATTCCAACTCGATCTAATGATTGTCGACAATTATTGGGCTTTCGATTTGACTAAGGCGATTTCAATGACTATATTGTCGACACTTTAATAAAATATTAACCGTTTAGTATTCTGATGGCTTTTTTCAACGAACAGCCGGTCACCGCATCGGACAAGACTTTTTTTCAACTCCGCAAGGACATAGTCGAGGGCAATATTCCCGCGGGTTCCAAGCTGAGCGAAACCGAATTGTCGACAAAATATGCGGTCAGTCGTGCGGTCGTGCGTGAAGCCATCAACCGGCTCGAATCCTGTCATCTGGTCGAGCGCAAGGCCAACGTTGGCGCCCGGGTCGTGACCCTGACGCCGGAAGGCCTGGTGCAGCTCTATCAGGTGCGCGAATCCCTCGAAGGCATGGCGGCACGCCTCGCGGCGAAGAACATGAGCGACGAGGAAATTGCCGATCTGAACGCGTTACTCAACTCCCACTTTCAGGAAGTTAAAACCGGCGAATCCTATTACCAGGAGGCCGGTGATGTGGATTTTCATTACCGCATCATTCTTGGCAGTAAAAACACTCACCTCATTTCCATGTTGCTGGAAGGCATTTACCACCTGGTGCGGATGTATCGGGTGCAGCTCGGTATGGCCGGTCCCCGCGTCACCACGGCGTTCGACGAGCACAAGCATATAGTGCGCGCGATCTCCAACCGTGACGAGGAACTGGCGGAAATGCTGATGCGTCGTCACATCATGTATTCCAAAAGCAATATAGAAACGAAATTGGCCCAAAACCCGAAGGAAAGAGAAGCATTATGAGTCCAGGCAAGAAATTCAGAGAAGCGCTTAAAGCGAATCACCCGTTGCAAATCGTCGGCACCATCAACGCCTACGCGGCCATGATGGCCAAGCAAATCGGCCACCAGGCAATTTATCTTTCGGGCGGCGGCGTGGCCAATGCTTCATACGGTCTGCCGGATCTCGGCATGACTTCGCTGAACGACGTAATTGCCGACGTGCAGCGCATTACCTCGGCGTGCGATCTGCCGTTGATGGTCGATATCGACACCGGTTGGGGCGGCGCGTTCAATATCGCCAAGACCATCCGCGATATGGAAAAGGCCGGCGCCGCTGCGGTACACATCGAAGACCAGGTAGCGCAAAAGCGCTGCGGTCACCGTCCCAACAAGGAAATTGTCAGCACCGACGAAATGGTCGACCGCATCAAGGCGGCGGTAGACGCCCGCACCGATCCGGATTTCTTCATCATGGCCCGTACCGATTCGTTCGCCCAGGAAGGTCTGGAAGCGGCCATCGAGCGCGCCAAGGCCTATGTTGCCGCCGGTGCCGACGGCATCTTCGCCGAAGCGGTGAAGACGGAAGAGCACTATCGCGCGTTTGCGGATGCGCTGGACGTACCTATCCTTGCCAACATCACCGAGTTCGGCCAGACCGAGCTGTGGAACTGCAAGGAACTGGGCGAGTGGGGCGTCGGCATGGTGCTGTACCCTCTGTCTGCCTTCCGCGCCATGAACAAGGCGGCGGAAAATGTGTACAGAACAATCCTGACCGACGGCGATCAAAAAGCTGTCATCGACACCATGCAGACTCGTATGGAGCTGTACGATTACCTCGGCTACCACGAGTACGAGCAAAAGCTCGACGCCCTGTTTGCCGAAGGCAAGAACAAGTAACAAATTAGAATAATCACGAGGCATGAGCCTTGATGGAACAAATTGCAGGAGAATTAAAATGGCGAAAGTATTAAGCGGTGCGGGCCTTCGCGGCCAGGTTGCTGGTAAAACGGCGCTTTCAACGGTAGGCAAATCGGGTTCGGGCCTGACCTATCGCGGTTACGATGTAAAAGATCTGGCCAACAACTGCCAGTTCGAGGAAGTGGCGCACCTGATTTTAAAGGGCCACCTGCCTACGCAAAACGAACTGAACGCATACAAAGACAAGCTGCGCAGCATGCGCGGCCTGCCACAGGCGCTGAAAGACGTGCTGGAACGCATTCCTGCCGACGCGCACCCGATGGACGTGCTGCGTACCGGTTGTTCCATGCTGGGCAACCTGGAAATGGAAAAAGACTTCTCCATGCAGCAGCAAGTAACCGACCGCATGCTGGCGCTGTTCCCGTCGATCATCTGTTACTGGTACCGTTTCAGCCATGACGGCGTGCGCATCGATACGGAAACCGACGACGATTCAATCGGCGCACACTTCCTGCATATGCTGCACGGTGAAAAGCCGAACGAACTGCACGAGCAGGTGATGCACGTATCGCTTATCCTGTACGCAGAGCACGAATTCAATGCGTCTACCTTCACGGCGCGCGTTTGTGCCTCGACCCTGTCTGACATGCATTCATGTGTAACCGGCGCCATTGGTTCTCTGCGTGGTCCATTGCACGGCGGTGCCAATGAAGCGGCGATGGAAATGATCGAACGTTTCGAAAGCGCCGATCACGCCGAGCAGGAAATGATGGGCATG
>JBNKEN010000089.1:0-8428 GCA_050288805.1 Pseudoalteromonas sp. | reverse complement strand
TCACACAAGTAAACATTGGGGTCAGGTCTTGCCTTTTGCCTTTTGTGGCGGTTGCGCTAGAGTTTATTATGTAGTCCGAACATTTGGCAAGGAGGGTCAAGTGGCAAGACCGTTGAGGTTGGAATTTTCCGGTGCGCTCTATCACGTCACCTCGCGAGGCAACGAGCGCAAGCCGATTTACCTGGAAGAATCGGACTTTGACCTCTTCTTAAATGTCTTGAGCCAGGTATGTCAGCAGCACAACTGGGTTATTCATGCCTATTGCCTGATGACAAACCATTATCACCTGTTAGTGGAAACACCCGATGCGAACCTGAGTAAAGGGATGCGGCAGTTAAACGGCGTGTATACGCAGGCGGTAAATCGCAAACACAAACGAGTGGGACACTTGTTTCAGGGGCGCTATAAGGCCATTTTGGTGGATAAGGATGCCTATCTGTTGGAACTGAGCCGATATATCGTCCTGAACCCAATTCGCGCCAAGATGGTCGACAGCTTGGAAGAGTGGCCATGGAACAGCTGGCATTGCGTAATGGGGCTGGAAGCTTCACCAGAGTGGCTGGCGACAGATGCCTTGCTCAGAATGTTTGCAAAGTACAGGAAAGCGGCGAGAGAGAAATACGCAGATTTTGTGCAAAAAGGCCGGGGTATAGAGCCGTGGAAACGACTGACGAATCAAGTCTTCTTAGGGAGTGACGAATTTGTTGAAAGGCACCTGGCCATGCTGACAGAGCAGGAAGGTGACCTGACAGATATCCCCAAGAAGCAACAACGCCACTCAGCAAAGTCACTTTCCGAGTATGAGCGCCTAAACCCTACGCGCGATGATGCAATTCAAGCGGCTTATTCTTCGGGAGGGTACACGTTGAAATCATTAGGTAACTATTTTGGTTTGCATTATTCCCGGGTAAGCAGGATAGTGTCAAAAGGCAAGACCTGACCCCATTCTTCTGAGACCTGACCCCATTCTTCTGACCCCATTCTTCCGTCGGTGCAGAAGCTGTTTATTAAGAACTCGCACAGTGTTATCAAAAATTTGACGAAGACAGAGAAGTACCGACCAGAGAGATTTGGTTCGACTGCACCGAGTATCTCACCGTTAAGAGTGCTTAGGCGTGTAATCTGGTTTTTCTATATTGGTAGCGGACTCGCAAATTCCCAAAAATTTGAATTTCTCCTGAAAATCGTTGAAATGATCAAAGGGAATTACAGGACTACCATATCAAAATACAAAATTTAACATAATATAAATTATAGGTGCCCAGGTCTGTGCCGCCAGCCACTAATTAAGGGTGCGTAAAAATGTCCAATACTAGACGGTATCGGACATTTTGAAGGTTGATTAAATGGATAACTCACGACCGCTAGTTATCCATCAAAATCCGAATTTGCGCTGCAACCTCGGCTCCGACATCAATCTTATTGGAAAGATGTTCAATGCAGTTCGTGGTGACTACAGCCCTGGCTCCTGCATCGATCAATTCCTGATAGGCGTTGTCGGCAAACAATCCGTGAATTCCGATACAAACCGGTTCACGCAGGCCGGCTCGTTTCAGACTAACTATGGTCTGTTGCATGGTCTTTCCGGTAGAAATGATGTCGTCGAGCAACACCGGCGTCATACCTTGCCAGTCGTTTTTAAGCTCGGAAACATCAACCTGGTAATCGCCGCTGCGTTGTTTGAGCAATACTTCGTATGGCACATCGGCATTTGCCGCCGCTTTTTGGATCCACTGACTGCTTTCCTCATCCGGTCCGATCAGCAACGGATTTTCGATATGTGCGGCCATCCATTTAGCCGCGACCGGCGCGGCATCGACGACCCGATTTGGTATGGTGTATATTTCATCGAGCGTGCTGTATCTGTGTAGATGCGGATCGACGGTTACCAGCCAATCGAAATGTGCGTTCAGTATCGAGGAAAAATAACGCGATGTAACGCCTTCGCCCGGCTTAAACCGAATGTCCTGGCGCATATACGGCAGATACGGCGTAACCAGGCCAACCTTGTGGATCCCTAAATCCCTCAAGGTTTCCACTAAAAGCAATAAAGGCAACAGTTTATCGTTCGGCTGCTGTAGCGGGCAAATTATGATTGCGTCCCTGTCGTTACAAGGTTCCAGCAACCGGACGTAGGTTTCACCGTCGGGAAAGGTTCTCAGCTCAAACTCACAGGGTTCCAGCTCCAGACTCGCTGCGATGGAGCGGCAGATCCCGGCATCCGGGGTAAAAGCAAATAAAAGCGGTTTCATAAATGGTTCAATTCCTAGTAATCGGCCTGCTGGATAATGAATATTTCATCCTTATGCTGTTGCAAAAACTCCATGGCATACTCGAGTTCCCCCGGGCTTTGGGCATGTAACGTGAACAAGTTTTGCCCTAAATCGACCTGTTGATGCAGCTTACAATGCATATAAATTCCTGCGGCCTTGGCAACCGGAGCGCCCGCCAGTTTTGCTACGCGGGCCAGCAGGCGGTTATTTATATAACAAACACGGCCGGATATCTGGGTTTTGATAGACTTTGTGTATTTGGCCACGGGCGGAGTTCTGAGGCCTCCCTGCGCTTCAGCGATGGCACAGAATTTTCGCCAGGCGGCACCGCTTTCCAGGGTATCGAGCGCGACCTTTTCCGGGTTCTCTATTCCCGCCATCTCCAGCAATTTACTTGCCAGCATCAACGCCCTGTTCCTCAGATCTTCAGGCTGCTGCTCCTTATCATTTTGCAGTACCGCGACGACATCGCGGGCCTCAAGGGCCGGGCCTATCCCCCGCCCGACCGGCTCTGAGCCGTCACTGAAAACGGCCTGTACGGTCATCCCGAGCTGCTGACCGACACGGGTCAAGGTTTGGGCCAGGCGTTCGGCAAATACCTGGCTACGTATTTTTGCGCTGGGGCCGACCGGAAAATCGATTAAGACATGCGTTGACCCGGCAGCTATCTTTTTCGAAAGGATCGATGAAATCAACAAACCTTCACTGTCGATATCGAGCAATCGCTCAACCCGGATCAAGATATCGTCGGCCGGGCTCAGGTTAACGGCGCCGCCCCAGGCGATACAGGCGCCCTCTTTTTCAACCACCTCGCGAAGTTTGGCGATATCGAGATTCACCGGCATCAGGCATTCCATGGTATCGGCGGTACCGGCCGGCGACGTGATGGCGCGAGAAGAGGTTTTTGGCATCACTATGCCGTTGGCGGCTGCGATAGCCACCACTATGGGCGTGGTGCGGTTGCCGGGCAGCCCCCCGACGCAATGCTTATCGAATACCTGTTCATGATGCCAGTCGATTTTTTCGCCGGCGAGCACCATGGCGCGGGTCAGTCCGGTCGCTTCTTCTTCGCTTAGGTGGGTGCCGGAACAGGCGCTGATAAAGGCAGCAAGATGCACGTCGGCGTAACGGCCGGTGACTATGTCTTTGACGATATCGCAAAATGCTTCGTCTGAGAGCGCGTTACCGTAAATTTTTGCCCGCAGGTAGCTAAGTGAATTAATCGGTTTGGCGTGCGTAACGTGCAGCAATTCGTTGCCTTTTAAATCGAGCAATTCGGCAGCGCGTCGCGAAAGCCCTATTTCATTCAACTTAAGCAGATCGCCAGAAACCATATTAAGGCTGGCGACGATAACATGGCCGTCGTTACTGACCCGCACGCGAGACTGGGCGGCGAAACCTTCCGCCCGGCAAATCGGGCTTTTATCATGAATGTAAACGACGGGTTCCTGATAGGTGTCTATCCCGAGCAGTCGGGGTTGCAGCAACCCTTTTACTGCGACTGACTCATTCTCGATATCGGACATATTAGAATCACGTTTGATTAAGAGATAAGCTCATTCTAGCGCACCGCCACAGCGCTTGAAAATTTATAAGATGTTTATTCAAATGAATTTTTGATCTGGATCCGTGGCGAACCCCACATTTTCACCTAGTCTTTAATAACGGACAAAACAGTAAACCGGACAATACCATGATTAAACGCGTGTTATTTTTAGCCTGTATCGGCGCCCTGCTAAGCGGATGTGACCGTGGACCCGAATCACCAAGGGGATTCAGTCTGCCCGAAGGCGATGCCGTACAGGGCGAACAGGTGTTTGTAAAATACCAATGCCTCAACTGCCACACGTTGGAGGGGTTCACCAGAGAAAATTATACCAACGAGTTGGATACACCCGTGCGTCTGGGAGGAAGCACGGCGCGCATTAAAACCTATGCGGAACTTGTCACCTCGGTGATCAATCCGTCCCATAAACTGGCAAAGTTTTATCGCGCTGAAAATATCTCCGAGAACGGCCAGTCTAAAATGCGCAATTTCAATGATGTGATGACCGTTAGCGAACTTGTCGACTTAGTGTCATTTTTGCAGCCTCACTATACATTGCGCCAGTTTGACCGCACCTACTATGTCGAATATCCCCCCCATCAAAAATAGCCCGGTCGGGCGGTACGCTTTGTGACCGTCCTCCCATTCTCCCCGGTGGAAAACGCAAGCGCCCTAGTTATAAAGTATGTTTTTCAGCTAAATGTTAACCAAATGTTGAGCTTATTGCCGCCTTGTCTTAGTATTAAAAACAACACATCAAGCCAGTAGTAAGCATTATGGAATTTGTGCGCCCACTTGAACCTATCCTCATCATTGATGAAGGCGAAAACGTGCGGGAGGATTTAAACAATATCCTTTCGGAACTTGGCTACGATCAGGTTTACCTGATGCCGGATTTTGAATCCGCCAAAGAGGTGATGCAGACGCAGCGCCCGAGCGTTGTATTTCTCGATATTGAACTGCCTGACTCTGACGGCATGGAACTGGCCTATCTCAATGAAAAACACCCGGAAAGCAAAATCATTATGTGCTCGGGGCATAACAGTATGGAGGCGGTACAGCTACTGTGGGAAGGCGGTGCTCACGAATATATAGACAAACCTTTCAACACAAAAAAAGTGGATACCGTGCTCAAACGGCTAGAATTAAACTAGTCGCATTATTTTGGTCAACATCCTCATGCAGCAACAAATACAAGGCCTTGTCGAGGAACTCTCACAAGTACTGTTCGGAAAACAAGCGCAGATAAAGCTGGCAGTCTGCTGCTTGCTGTGTAAGGGACACCTGCTTATCGAAGACCTCCCAGGTATGGGGAAAACCACGCTGTCTCATGCCCTCGCACAAACCCTGGGCCTTAGCTACCAGCGCATTCAGTTCACCAGCGATTTGTTACCGGCCGACATCGTCGGCAGCAGCATTTTTAACGGAAAAGAGCAAAGTTTCGATTTTCACCCAGGGCCCCTGTTCAGCCAGGTTGTGCTGGCCGATGAAATTAACCGCGCCGGCCCGAAAACCCAAAGTGCCTTGCTGGAGGCGATGGAAGAGCGCCAGGTTAGCGTTGACGGCGTGCGCCATTCGCTGCCGGAACCGTTTTTTGTCATCGCGACGCAAAATCCCCATTACCAGTCAGGCACCTACCCATTACCGGAGTCCCAGTTAGACCGCTTTTTTATGCGCCTGAGTCTCGGCTATCCGGATGAAGATGCGGAGCGCCGTCTGGTAAAGGGCGAAAAGTCTAAATCTCTTGAACAGCTTGAGGTAAGGCTGCCCCTTATGGAACTCAACCTGATGCAGCGAAAGGTAGAAACGACGATGATAAGCGACAACGTCGTCGATTACATCGTCGCACTGGTCAACTACACACGCTCGAGGGCCGAATACGAAAATCCGCTGTCCCCCAGGGCCAGCATCGCCCTCGCCCTTGCATCAAAGGCTTGGGCTGTGATTGAAGGAAGAGACTATGTAACGGCCGATGACGTGCAACACGTCTTTCCGGCTATTGCAGAACATCGCATTAATCCCAACGCCGAATTGCGCGATACCCCGCTTTGCACCAATCTGCTGAAGCAGGTCTCCGTGCCTGTATAGCGAGGCGGACAAATGCAGGTTCGGTTATCCGCTTTGAGCGACGCGATCAGCGCCCTGCTGATGCGTAAGAAACACCACGGCAGGCAACTCACCCTGGCTCATAATACGACCTATGTGTTTTTTTCAAAACTGGGGCTCGGTTACCTGTTTTGCACCGTGCTGATATTTATTCTCGGCGTTAATTATCAGAATAACCTTATCCTTATGGTCGCCTACCTGATGCTCATCGTCGTGCTGATGGCGATGCTGCAGGGGTATAACAACCTTAGGGGACTGACACTGCGCTTTATCGAGTGCCCGGATATCAATGCCCACTCCCAAGGCATCATAAAACTTGAGTTAAGCCATCCCCGCATCGCCTACAGCGTGGCGTTAATATGTGACGAATATGCGCTCACCCTTTGGCAACTGACACATCAGGGCAATAAAGTCGAACTCCTGTTACAGCCAAGAAAACGGGGGGCATACCCCCTTCCGAGGATAAAAATACTGTCTCGTTATCCTTTCGGACTGACATCCGTTTGGAGCTATTTTATTGTTCCTGACAGGTTGTTTGTTTACCCGGCGCCCGTAAAAACAAACGAATCGCCGTTTCGTGCCTTGGCCGCCGCCGGGCTTGACGATGGTGTATCGCCGACCCGCGGCAGCGATGAATTCGACGGGTTGAAGGAATATGCGAAGGGTAACAACCTGCGCCATGTTTCCTGGAAACATTATGCCAAATCCGGTCAGTTGCTCGTTAAACAGTACGTCAACTTTGTCGAAGAAGACACGATTCTCGATTTTCAGACCCTCTCGGGGTCTCGCGAGTCACGCCTCTCCAAACTCGCCTACCTCGTTATGCAGGCCCTGACGAGTTCAGCGTCTTTCACATTGAAATTGCCGGGCATCAGCCCGCTTTCCGGAGCCGGTCCGGCCCATTGCAAGGCATGCCTCAGAATGCTCGCGGAGTTCCCCGGCGATGACTGATAAAGCTGCACTCATATTGACCCTCATCTACGGCCTTATCCTTGCGCAGATAGGCGGCGAGCTGAACCTGCTGTTTCTCGGTATCTTGTTGCTGCTGACGGTTTGGAACCTGTTAATTGCGATCAAAGGATTGAAACGTCCCGGATCCATGATCATTAACCTGATGGCACTGGCTTGCCTGGCGGTACTGTTTATCAGCGTCGGAGTTCGCGACACCGTACAGCTTTTCGTCGCCATGCTGCTGCTTGGCTGTTTGTTCAAATTGCTGCAACTCGGCAGTGAAAAAGATCAAAACCAATTGATGGTGCTAACCTTTTTCTCTATCACCCTGGTGTTTATCTATCGCCAGTCGTTGCCCTATGCGCTCATGTGCACCGGTCTATATTGTCTCAATTTGGGACTTTTGGCCGCCGGCAACAGCCGTATCGGGGATCGTGCCGGTATCCTGCTTGCCGGAAAAACGTTGATGCTGGCCTTTCCCGTGGCCACCCTGCTCCTGATATTTATGCCGCACTTGCCATCGTTTTGGAGCCTGCCGGGCCCCGGCGTCAGCAAAACGGGGCTTAACGAGCGCATCGATCCCTTTTCTATCTCGGAACTGACGCAGTCCGACGAGCTGGCTTTTCGCGTCGAATTTGAAAATCAAATACCCCCCGGTCCCTTGTACTGGCGGGCGATTATTCACGATTATTACGACGGAAGTGCATGGCAGGTATCCAGGCGATTCGATGCCCTGACGTCTGTCGAACAGGCGATAACACCCGAGTTTACAAACACCGCAGAAGGCTACAAGATCATTGCAGAAAAGGCGAACCACCTCCACCTTTACGGTTTGGACTATGCCAAAAGCGCGAGCAAAGGCGTAATCAGTTTAAACCGGGGGCTCGTTGAACGCAGAAAAAACAATGGTGGTCGATTGGAATACCAGGCCTATAGCCAACCCCTGTCATGGGCCGATAAAACCCTGACGGCAAATGAATTTCGCCAATACACCCGAGTACCACCAGAGGGAAATACCCAATCGCGAGAACTGGCATACATGCTGAAGCGTGATCACAGCGACAACGAAAAACTGGTCACTGCCCTGCTGAACTATTTTAAGCAAAAGCGATTTCGCTATACTCTCAAGCCCCCAAAATCCGACGGCCCCGACCAGATAGATCAGTTTATGTTTGAGAATCGAAGCGGATTTTGCGGGCATTATGCCAGTAGCATGGCCTTCATATTGCGAGCCGCCGGGGTGCCGGCCAGGGTCGTTTCAGGCTACCTTGGCGGCAAGCCTCATGCGGAGCTCGGTTATTACAGCGTGCATCAGTATGATGCCCACGCCTGGGTTGAATATTGGGCGCCGGGAACGGGTTGGCACCGTGCAGACGCGACCGGCGTCGTACTTCCTGAGCGCCTGGACAGATCCCTTTCGGAAATCAGCGCCATGGAAGAGGAATTTATGTCTAACCTGGATTTTGGTCTTGCCCGTTTCGAACGCATTCCCGGTATGGCCTGGCTGAAAAATACCATCGAAATGATCGATTACAACTGGGCTCGTTGGGTG
>JBNKEN010000088.1:0-4994 GCA_050288805.1 Pseudoalteromonas sp. | reverse complement strand
GCCGATGATGGCGTTCATCGGCGTACGGATCTCATGAGACATGTTGGCGAGAAAGTCAGATTTGGCCTGGTTGGCCTGAATGGCCGTTTCTTTTGCCTGCCTCAGTTCCTTTTCAGCACGTTTTCGCTCGGTTATATCCTGGCTGAATACGATAACCATTTCCCGGCCCTTAAACTCTCTGGCAAAGAGAATGTTTTCCACTTCAATCGGGTTGCCGGTCTTGGTGATAAATTGCGTTTCTGCCTGAATAAACTCTTGTTCCCTGATAATTTGCAGCCTTTCGAGTCTTTCATCCCGATTGTAATTTACATCCACGTCTGCGGCATTGAGAGACAACAATTCCGCTTTGCTGTAACCAAGCATGTGTTCGGCCGCCTTATTGGCATAGGCCACCGAGCCATCTTCCGGACGAATCCAAAAAGCAGCCTGAACCCCGTTGTCCAACACGTATTGGGTAAACTGGAGGTCATCTTCGATTTCCTTGCGCTGGCTGATATCGTGGATCACAAGCGTGTAGGTTTTAATTTTTTCGCTCCCGTCGACCGGGCTGATGGTGACCTCGATAGGAAAGAGTGAACCATCTTTACGTCGTCCCTTCAGTTCTGCTTGTGCGGGGGAACGAGGTTCGCTCAACGCGCTGAGGTTAATACCTTCTTTGCTCGCCCATTGCGGAATGAGCCGGGTCACCGAGGCAGTATTCAATTCGTCTTCGGCAAAGCCAAAGGTCTTGTTGGTAGTATGGTTGACGAACAGGATCTGGCCGTTGTCATCGATGATCAACAGGCTGTCGGGAACGGCTCTTAAGAAGCTTTCCAGTTTTGCCTGGTTGTCCCTTAAATCTCGGGTACGCTGTGCGACGATATCTTCAAGGTTATGATTAAAGGCGTGTAATTTTTGCTCTCTTTCTTCGAGGCGCAACGCCATGGTTTTAAAACTGCGCGACAGGACCGAGCATTCATCTTCGACCCGTTCGAAGTCGTCAAGATCCGCCGGCTGTGATCCGCTGCTGATGGTTGTCGTTGCGGTAACTAATTTACCGATACGGGCGCCTAGTTGCCGGGTTATACGGTAGGCCAGAAAAAGACCAATCAACAGGACCAATGCACTGAAACTTGCCGTGGTTACAAGGCTGCGATGAAACTCGGCCAGGACTGTCGATTCCGGTTGCCTGACCACGACCAGCCAATGTCCGGTCGGCACCAAGGTGGAAGCGAAATAATAGCGAAGGTTGTCTGTCGGGTCGACGGAGACCTGCACCTGCTCATGTGTCCGCCTGTTATACAGGCTGGTGAAGAGATCCCGGTAGGGAGTTTGTTCTATGGCCAGGGTTTTAAATGCGCTGTCTGGCAGGGTATCGGCGATAAAGCGGCCTTGGCGGCTGATCAGAAAAACGTCCACGCCTTGTTCTGCTTTTATTTTTGAAATGAGCTCTTCTATATCCGTCAGGGCACGGTCAATCCCTGCTATCCCTGCGAATTGTTTGGCTATTTCGATCGGGTAGGTGTGCTCGACGATCATTTTCCCTTCGTATACATAGGGCTCTGTAACCAAGGCGGTCGGCTTGCCGCTGTTTTTATAAAGGGTATGCAAACCGTCGTAATAGAGACTGGTCTCCATGTCTATCAGGGGAGTCAGCTTTAAGCTCGTCGGATCAATGGGGTCTCTGAACCAGTAGGGAATAAAGCGGCCGGTGTCGTTGGCTGCTCCTTTGTACTCGGGCGACTGGCGATTTGCATAGGCGACATCCTGACCGTCGGCATCGGGTTCATAGCCGAAATAGGCTCCGGTAAATTCGGGAAAGCGAGCAAGAACGCGATGAGCAAATTCAAGCGAGTTCTGGCGATTGCCGAACATGCCGGCCTCTTGTGCGATGGCCATGACCTGGGCCGACACGACGGCCCGGGTCGTCCCTTGTTCGACCTGGCTTGCTATCTGTTCTGCCTGGGCTTTCAGGCGCCGTTCGGCCTGTTGCTTGAGCTTCGTGCCTTGCCCTAAGGACAGGTAAAGTGCCAGGCACAGCATGATGAAAAAAATCGGCAGCACTAAGGTGAACATCAGGCGCCCGCCCAGGCTCTTCATAAAGGGTATACGTGTGTGTTCTGAATCACCGATCTGCATGTTGTTGCCCGTTTAACTTTCAATTGGCGCTGCGGCGCTCATGTTATTCTTGGCGTCGCAGCCCTCTGTGCTTAACCACCTGTGTCATCTCGAGCGACTCCTTTGCAGCTCAAGACGCAATTTCACGCCAGCCCGAGTTCCCGTTCCAGCTTTTCTATCACGCTGCGGGCCTCGTCAAAATCGTACTGGTCGATTGCGCCGGCCAGCTCGGCAAACAGTGGCTGAGCCGTTTCATCTGCTAACGCCGATTGCAACGCATTCATTACCTCAACGGCTTCGGTGTCGTAATCATCGACCAGCTGTTTCAATTGTTCCAAAAGACGTGTGACTTCTGCCGGGTTTGCCCGCCGGGTGGTTTTTTCCGCTGCGCCGTCGTGTATCAACGTTGCCAGATTAGACCTGGCCTGTTCGAGCGCCGCGACAAGCCTCCCGGCAAAGTCGCTGCTGTCTGCGTCGTCTTGTTGGCATGCCCGTTCCAAATCTTGTGCCGCATGCATAACCTCCAACGCACCGATGATACCGGCCGTGCCTTTCAGGGTATGGGCCAGACGCGCAGCGGCTTGTTTGTCGTCGCTACGCAGGGCGGTTTCGAACTGGGCGGCGAAGTCTCGATTGCTGTCGTAAAAACGTTTTACCAGCTTGAGATACAGCGGCACATTGCCCTGTGTTCTCGCCACGCCTGCTTGGGTATCTATGCCCGGTATTTCCGGAATGACAGAGAACGACTGGGTTTGCGCTTGCGGCGCCTGAATGTCGCCTTCCGTTCCCGGGGTGATCCATTTGGCCATGGTCATGAACATCTGGTTGACGTTGACCGGCTTGGCGATATGGTCGTTCATGCCCGCGGCAAGCACTTTCTCCCTGTCACCGGACATCGCGTTGGCGGTCATGGCGATAACGGGCAGATCCTTAAATTTTTCTTGCTTACGGAGCTCTTTGGTAGCGGTGTAACCGTCCATCACCGGCATTTGGCAATCCATCAGAACACCGTCAAAGGTTTCGAGCGCCAGTCTATCGAGCGCTTCGCGGCCGTTTTTTGCAACCACGGCAAGGATCCCGTTGGAACTGAGCAGTTCGGTGGTCAGCTCCAGGTTCATGTCGTTGTCTTCAACCAGCAGAATTTTTGCACCCTGGAGTTTCTGTGTCGCCAGACGCGCCGGGTCATAGTTGATTTGTGGTCCTGTTTCACCTTCCCGATTATCCAGGGCCAGTGAAATGGCGTCGAACAGTGCCGATTGGGTGATCGGTTTGCTGAGGTATGCGTTGATAGCGATCCCCTGGGCGGCGCTCAGCGCATTTTCTTTGCCAAGGGCGGTAACAAGAATAATTCTTGGCATATGCTTGAGGTCGTTGCGCTCCTGCAGCTCACGTACCACCTCGATGCCATTTTTGCCGGGCATTTTCCAGTCCATCAGCACCAGCTGAAACGGATCTGTTTCATCGCAGGCCTGCAAGCGTTCGAGGGCTTGAAGGCCGTTTTCCGCCAGTTCTACACTGCAACCGCAATGTTGCAGGATATGTGACAGAATGCGTCGTGACGTTTCGTTATCATCGGTGATAAGCACCTTGAGCGAATCCAGTCCCGGCGGACAGGTGACGCTTTCTGTCCGCGTTTGCAGACCGAGCTCTACGGTAAAATAGAAGCGACTGCCTTTGTCGGCCTCGCTTTCAACCCAGATATCGCCGTCCATTAATTGCGTCAGCTTTTTGGAAATGACCAAGCCAAGCCCGGTACCGCCGTATTTTCGGGTGGTGGACGAATCTGCCTGGCTGAACGACTGAAATAGTCTGTTTTGCTGTTCCGGGGTCATGCCGATGCCGGTGTCGCTGACACAAAATTGCAGGCGAACCTTTCCGTCGTTTACATCCTTGGTCTCTACCCGGATCACAACCTCCCCCCCCGGCTCGGTGAACTTAACGGCATTGTTGCCTAAATTCACGAGAATTTGGCCTAATCTCAGCGGGTCGCCAATCAGGGTCTTGGGCACGTTGGTCGGCAAATCGAAGTTCAGTTCGAGCCCTTGCTCCTCCGCCTTCAGGCCTATCAGGTTGGCCAGGTTATCCATCACGTCCTCGAGGTTGAAAGGCACCTGTTCCATGTCCAGTTTCCCGGCCTCAATTTTGGAGAAGTCGAGAATGTCGTTAATGATGCCGAGCATCGAGGTCGCGCCGCGGTGAACCTTCTCTATGTAGTTGCGTTGTTGGCTCGTAAGGTTGGTACGCAGCGTAAGGTAGCTCATGCCGATGATGGCATTCATCGGGGTTCGGATCTCGTGCGACATGTTGGCGAGGAAATCCGATTTGGCCTGGTTCGCCAGTTCCGCATCGTTTTTCGCCGAGATCAAATCATCCTGCAGCGCTTTGAGCGGTGTGATATCCATGTGGATACCGCTCATTCTCAGCGCCTCTCCTTGCTCGTTGCGCTGCGTTATTTTGCCGGTATCAAGAATCCATTTGTAGCTGCCGTCTTTGCAGCGCATACGGTATTCTGCGCGATAGAAGCGCGTCTGGCCTGCCAGATGCCGGCCGACCAGATCCCAGGCCTGTTCTATGTCATCGGGATGAACGCGCGAGCGCCATTTTTCCGTGTCGACACCCAATTCTTCCGCGGCAGAATACCCGAGCATGGTTTGCCATTGCGCATTGGTATAGACATGATCACTATGCATATCCCAATCCCACAGACCGATATTGGCAGCGGACAGCGCCAGCTCAAGGCGTTCTTCACTTTCCCTGACGCGCTTTGCGTTTTCTCTGCGCTCGGTAATATCTTCTATCGCCAGGGCGATGCCGCCTTCACCGTTTTGCAACAGGGCGGTGCTGATACTCACCCAGATCCGTTCGCCGTCAGGGCGAATTACGCCGATCTCCTGGTT
>JBNKEN010000087.1:0-3990 GCA_050288805.1 Pseudoalteromonas sp. | reverse complement strand
GTGGCTATCACGGCCGCCATACCGCGGATATGGCGCGGATAGGGGAATATCAGACTGAGCGGAAATATGGTCAGGACGAATGCAATGAAGGTGATAAAGCTGGTATGACTCAGCCAGGTCACCAACATATAGACGATACCGGCGAAGGTATTCGGTGCGCTGTCGGCCGCCAGAAAGCTGATGCTGATCAGCAGCGCAAGGCCGATATTGGCGAAGGTAAACCAATGGCCCCAGCTAAGCAGCTGACTGGCCTTGGAAGCAAACGGATCCTGGGTAGATAAATTCATAGAGTTTATTTGACCGACTGGATCAATGCGTTGGCGAAGTTCTCTGCGATTGCTTTTCTTTTTGCATCCGGCACATGTTCTTTAAGAATATGCGTGATAGTATTTCCCACACACATCAGACTTAAATCGACCGGTGCCTTGTGCTTTGCAAGCACCGCCACTAATTGATCGACGATTTCTTCTACTTCTTGATTTGAATATTTTGATAAGATTGGCATCGGTTGGTTCAATAAACAATAGATAATCCCGCATTTTAACATCGGAGGCGTGAAAAACAAAGATGACAGCAGAGGTTAAGAAACTGGTTGTCCACTATGTCGACAAACATGGGGATGAGACGGAGATTCACCTGCGTAATGACGAAATGCAGGTGAACGACAAGGTAAACCTGTTTATCGAGCAGCTTCACCATGCTTACAACGGAAAACCCGGCAAGGGTTACTGCGCGTTCAGCCCGGACAAAAACAGCGTTGTGGCAAGCGCCATGCAAAGTTATCGTAACAACGAGCTGGGCTTTTGGCACATGACCGAGCAGGCGACCAAGGTTTTGCAGGAAGAGTTAAACAAATATGCCTTCAACGAGACCGGCTACCTGATCTTCTGTCACTATCAATATGTTGCCAGTGACTTTATGCTGATAGCCCTGGTCAATATTAAAGACCACTACAGTATTACCGCCGAACTGGATCTCGCTTCGTCGAGGCACCTCGATATCACCCGGATGCAACTGGCCGCGCGTATCGACCTGACGGCCTGGGATACCAGTCCTGAAGATAACCGTTATATCTCGTTCATCAAAGGACGTGCGGGACGCAAGGTCGCAGACTTTTTCCTCGATTTCCTCGGTTGTGAAGAGGGTATCGACGCCAAAAAGCAAAGCCAGGTGATGCTGAACGCCGTTGAAGAATACCTGGCGAGCCAGGAATATGATAAATCGGAAAAGGACGACCTGCGCAAACAGGTATTCGACTACTGCTCCGATTGCGTGGCGAGCGGCGAAGATGCGACGGTCACCGAGTTGTCCCGGACCTTGTCGAAAAACGAAGAGGCCAGCTTCGACAGTTTTTGTGAGCAACAGGCCTATGAGCTTGATGAGTCGTTCCCTGTAGATAAGAAAACCGTGACCAGCATGGTGAAGTTTTCCGGCATGGGCGGGGGGGTCAGCATAGGTTTCGAGCGTAAACACCTGGGCGAGCGGGTAAAGTACGATCCGGTAAGCGATACCCTGACTATTAAGGGGGTACCACCGAATCTGAAAGATCAGTTGGAGCGCTTTCTTGCCGAACAGGATTAATAAACAGCAATAATAAACATAAAAAAGCCGCGATATCGCGGCTTTTTAGTGTCTGTTAAACGGCTCAGTCTACCTGAGCCGGTTTCGCCATCGGCGCACTGGCTTGGCTTACCGGCGCGATTGAACCGGCGCGCAATCCGCTGTTCTCCACAATCTCACGCAGTTCGTGAGGCATGGCTTCTGGCATGACTGCTGGCAGGCCGCTGTCGTTTGGCTGCACCGGGCTTGCCATCGGGGCACTGGCAAATCCGAATACCGGTTTGCGAGGCTCGGCAGGTGCTTGTTCTGCAACCGTTTGTGCGCTATCGACGACTACTGGCTGTATTTCCTCAACAACTTCTGGCTCAGATACAACCTCAGCCTCAATTTGCTGTTCTGCCGCCGCAACGCTTTCAGCCTCGACCTGCTGTTCGCTTTCAACTTCTTCAGCCGCTTCTTCTTCGTTGACCACTGGGGTCGACTCTGAAGTTTCTGCCGATTCGGTTTCCGGCGCCGCGTCGACTTCGATACTCACTTCCTGGGAAGCGTGAATTTCATCGATGGTTGCCGGTTCTGCAATCGCTTCTTCGGCAGCGGGTTCTTCAGCCGCTTGGTTTTCGAGCTCAGGATTAACCTCGCCGACGGCGATTTCGGTTTGTTCTGCCACTTCGCTCGGTGCTTCAGGCGTTTCTACCGGCATCTCGGCAACAACGGCTTCTGGCGCTGTTTCCTGTTGCTCGGCAACTTGTTCGGCCTGAAACTCAGCCGCAGCCTGGTCCGCGACAGGGACAAAAGCCGGTGTCGTGTCTTCCTGCTGTTCGTCCTTCTGATCTGAAGGACGACGACGACGCTGACCCGCTGCGCGCAAATGACGCGGTGAACGGCGTGAACGAGAACGCGGTTGCGTCTCTGCATCGCGTTGTTCGCCGGCTTCTTCACCTTCGCTCGTTAGTTCTGCATCGGCCATCTCTTCGTGCGTTTGCGCTTTAACGGCTTTGACAGCAGGCTTTTGTTCGGCGGCCTCGGTCACGACAGGGGCTAGCATCTCTTTGTCTTCAGCCTGCGGCTGCTCCGCTGAGATTGCCTGCTGTTCGGTTGCAATTTCCGCAGCGGCTTCGCCAGCAACGCGAACCTTTTTACGTAAGTTGCGACGAGAACGGCGTTCCTTAGGTTGAGTTTCTTGAACCGCTTCTTCCTGTACCTCGTTGACCTCTTTCAGCTCAACGGGGGCTGCAACGTCTTTGCTGCGCTCGTCGGCACCTCTGCGACCTTGGCCGCGGCGACGGCGGTTGCTACTGCCAGTGCGGGTTTCCTGCTGCGGTTTGGTCTCAGTTTTTTCTGACTGTACCTTGCTTTCGCTTTGCGCTTCTTCGCTCTGTGGCTTACGACGTTGCTTGCCGCGTTGTTGATTACGTCGGCGCTGTCCCTGACGACGCTCGTCTTGACGGCGATCGTTTCTGCCGGCGCTTGGCTTCTTCTGCTGAGTTTCCTGTTCTTCACTTGAGAACAATGATTTCAGCCAGCCAGCAAGACGAGCGATAAGCCCGGGCTTTTCCTGTTTTGCTGCAACTGGCGCCGTTGTTGGCGCAGTAGGTTGAGGCGCTTTTGGCATCACAACGCCCTTGAGTACCGGCTCTTCTTTAGGTGTGCTGCTTACCTTTGCCAGGTCGATAACTTGAGGCTCCGGCGCAACGACCTGCTCATAGCTGACCGTTTCCATGGTTTCGTCCTTACGCAGGCGAACCACTTCGTAGTGCGGGGTATCCATATGCTGGTTAGGAATGATCACGACATCGCATTCGTGACGCTTTTCAATGCGTTGTACGCTACGGCGTTTTTCATTCAGCAGGTAAGCGGCAACGGCGACCGGTACCTGGGCATTCACCTGAGAGGTGTTATCCTTGATGGCTTCTTCTTCGATAAGGCGAAGAATCGACAGCGCCAGCGATTCGTTGGAACGAATGGTGCCCTGACCGCTACAACGAGGGCAGGTTCCCTGGCTCGCTTCGCCCAGTGACGGACGCAGACGTTGACGTGACATTTCCAGCAGGCCGAAACGCGAGATCTTGCCGATCTGAACGCGGGCGCGGTCTGCGCGGGTGGCGTCTTTCAAACGGTTTTCAACTTCGCGTTGGTGGCGCGGAGGCGTCATATCGATGAAATCGATAACGATAAGACCGCCGAGGTCGCGCAGGCGCAGTTGGCGGGCGATCTCGTCGGCCGCTTCCAGGTTGGTGTTAAGCGCCGTTTCTTCAATGTCGCTACCCTTGGTGGCCTTCGACGAGTTAATGTCGATTGAGGTCAAGGCTTCGGTCGGGTCGATAACGATAGAACCGCCGGAAGGCAGGCGAACTTCGCGCTGGAAGGCTGATTCAATTTGCGACTCAATCTGGTAATGGGTGAACAGCGGCACGTCGCCCTGATACAGCT
>JBNKEN010000086.1:0-2760 GCA_050288805.1 Pseudoalteromonas sp. | reverse complement strand
AGGATAGTTACCAGGCGCGAGGGCGCGAAATCGCGGCGCGCGTATTGAGCGACAATCTCGGTAAGGCATTGGGTTTGAAGAAGCCGGAAGAAACCAAGGACAAGCCGTTATTCGATTTCAAGGAGGTCGTCAAAAACGTGCTGCAATTTGTTCAAGGCGCCGTCAAGAAAGCCCAGGCGGAAGGGGCATCCGATGAAAAACTGAAAAGCATGCTGGGCGAGGCGAGAAAAGGCGTTCAGGTGGGGATAGATGATGCCTATGAAGAGCTGAAGGAATCCGGCTTGTTGAACGACGATATAGAGGAAG
This sequence comes from Pseudoalteromonas sp., assembly GCA_050288805.1. Classification (GTDB taxonomy): domain Bacteria; phylum Pseudomonadota; class Gammaproteobacteria; order Enterobacterales; family Alteromonadaceae; genus Pseudoalteromonas. The sequence goes on along the minus strand of JBNKEN010000086.1, from coordinate 2,454 downwards.
GCATCGAACAGTCTCGTGACGGTATTTTTGACGGTCTGGATAAGTTCGAAAAAGATCTCTTTGAACCGCAACCCGCGGGTGTTTCCGTCAGTGAAGCTCAATATCTGGCGCTCAGCAATAATGCCGAGTACAGTTTTACCACCGCCGAGGGGGATGAGGTAAAAATTAGCGTCAGCGGTTCGTTTGAGCAGTTAAGCGGGCAAAGCCTGCAAAAGTCGGGTGATAACACGGGTTACGCCGCCGAGATGCAACAGCGGCATGGACTGTCTTTTAGTATCTCGGTTAACGGTGAGCTGAACGAGGAGGAACAGGGAGCCATCAATGACCTGATGGGTAATCTGCAATCCGTCAGCGAATCCTTCTTCCGTGGCGATTTCGATGGCGCCTTTAGTAAAGCCAAGGAACTGAAGCTCGGCAACGAACAGCTGGCAGCCTTTACCATGGATCTAAAGCAAACAAAAACGGCTGCGGCAATTAAAGAATATCAGCAAGCGGTACCGGCTCGTGAGGTTGCCAATGAACTCAAGCCGTTTAACGAAAGTCTGAAGGAAGCCTATCATCAGGCCGGTGAACTTGGACTTCAGAACGAATTGTCTGGATTACTGCTGTGGCTCAATCAGGATCAGGGTAAAGAAAAGATTGACCAATTTATCGAATACAGCCGCTCGGTCTTTGCCCTGCTAAGCCAGCGGAGTGAATTACAATCGGCAGAGCAAGATAATCAAGACAAGGCTACGCAAGGCGAGTGATTTTATGGCACACTTGGCGCTTTCTTCGCAGTAGTAGAAAGCGCTCGTGACACACAATATTATTGTCTTTGATTCAGGTATCGGCGGCACATCGGTGGCCGATCATATACACCAGGCAATGCCGTGGCTGACAATTCATTACGTGATGGACAACGCTCTTCTACCTTATGGTCTGTTATCGCCGGAGCGACTAATTGCACGAGTTAATCTCGTTGTTAAAAAGGCGCTTGAAACAATCGATGACGTCAAACTGTTGGTGATAGCCTGTAATACGGCCTCAACCCTCGTACTGGAATCGCTCAGGCAATGGCTGCCCTTTCCCGTGGTTGGAGTTGTACCTGCTATTAAACCCGCCGCAGAATATTGTGGTCAAAACGGTCTGTGCGGTTTGCTGGCAACCCCGGTGACCGTCAGTAACCCTTATACTCATCAATTGGCAGAGCGCTTTGCCAAACAGGTCGATATCTATATGTACCCGTCTGTAAGATTGGTGGCGCTGGCGGAGAAGAAGTTCTGGCTTGAGCAGGACGTAAGCGAGGACGTTGCGGACGAATTGAGCTTACTGGGAGTACGTAGTGATCTGCTCGCTTTAGTGTTGGGTTGCACTCATTTCCCGTTGCTGGCAGATGAAATTCAACGGGTATTACCCGATGTCAGGTTGATGGATTCCGGTAAGGCCATTGCCAACCGAGTTTTAAACCTGCTTGACGGAAAAGTAATGGAACAGAAAACAAAAGGGCGAATACACTATTATGCATCCGCCCCTGTTTTATCGAATCGACTGGTAATTAACCAGCTTGAGTTGCAAGTAACGGCTTGAACGCCACTTATTCCTCGTCATCCTGTTTCTGTTTGGCTTCGCGTACTTTTAACGTGCGTTGTTGAAACTCCGTGTCGTTCAGCTTGTCGACGGCGCGCTGTGCATCGGCGAGCGCCATTTCAACAAAACCGAAACCTCTGCGCTTTCCGGTATTTTTATCTTTCAACAGGCGTACACTGAATACAGTGCCGTGGGCAGAAAAGAGTTCTCTGACGATGCCTTCGTTTGCCTTATACGGCAGGTTTCCAACATACAGGGTTTTGGTTTCTGCTTTTAGCTCGCCGGGAGCCTGCGGTTTGCTTTCGGAAATCGAAGCCAGTACCAGTCCGCCTACCAGCAGGCCAAGGGCAAACAGTAGAGAAGGTGTAAGGACGCTGGCCAAGATAAATTCAGCAACGAAATAGCCTAAGATGGCCAGAATAAAGGTAATTAAAAGAGACTTTTGGTTGGGTGATTTCATTTTGATCTACCAGTAAACATCAAGTAAACATTAATTTAACATGTTTAAAGGGGCTATCTTAACTGGATAATTTGGCTTGGCAACCATAATTGCTTCAAAAAGGTTAATGATGTCTCTTTTTTGTTTGGTTTTTGTGTTTCAAACAAGCTTTTTTACTGGTTTTGAGTAAGAAGTATTCAAACGAATTAAAAAACGAAAAAAACATTTGATCTCAAATTCGATCTCCCTATAATGCGCATCCACCGAGACGGGGAACGACGCTGAATAGCAACGAACACCGGGTCGGTTGAGTCGAGTAAAACTTGGTTCTGAAGCTCTGAAAAGAAATTCAAAATTAAGTGTTGACTTTAAGTCGGGAATGCTTAGAATGCACAGCCCTGACGCGATGAAGTCTCATCGCAACGTTCTTTAAAAATATGAAGCAA
>JBNKEN010000085.1:0-17799 GCA_050288805.1 Pseudoalteromonas sp. | reverse complement strand
GTAAATATATTTTTTTCGTTATCAAATCCGCATGCGGACCTTTAGTAGCATCAGGACCATTATCGTAATCGATTTCTCTATTTAGCAGACCTGATTCAACTGCTTTAAGATGCATAGATAAACTTGAATCATTAACCTGCTCAAAGGATTTAACAATATTGCCCCACAAGACATTTATTGGTGATGACACTGAACTCTCCATGTGTGCTTAACAGCTTAATAGATCCCAAAATGGGGTGTTTAAACACCTCAAAGTGTCCAATATTAATCTGAACCATTTGGGGAGCTAGATTATTTTTAATTTAAACAACAGGTTCTGAGCTTAGCGTAGATCACTTGTGTGGAAAAGCACCAAAACGGCGAACGGGAATAATATACGACAGCATCGTGAAAACTGTAAAAGTGAACAGGGCTTCAAAAGACGCTCGACCGTCTGCTTCTGGCACTAAAGCAGCCGTTTTTTATCTTGCCCACCCTTTTCAACTGCTCTCTTTGTCGGGGCTGCGACAAACGCGTTTAACTCAATCAGCTACCTCGTTTTAAAAACCACAAAAAAGGCTCCCGGGGAGCCTTTGAAAAAACACGTATCAGATCGGGGAGCCCGGCGGCATCGGCAGGGCCTTGAAGTGTTCGGGCCATTTGCCTTCGCGCAGGTAGAAGTCGACCAGATCGGCGAGGTACTGTTTAAATGCGCTGTCGCCGATGCTGGCGTCGCTGAACAGTGTGTCCTGGCGGTACGCCTTGGCGAGCTTTTTCAGGTAGAAACGCAGCTGCGCCTGCACCTCAGGCGCAACCTTGTCGCTCTGGCTGGCGTCGGCCCAGGTTTTGGCGGTCAGCAACTGCACCCGCTGGGCGAGCTTTTGCGCCATTGCATCCGCTTCGGCGCCCTGTTCAAACAACCGGGCAAAACTGGTCGCCAGCAGGGTATTGAGCGACATCGCCTTGCTGTCACGGGCGCCCTGCTGCGCCAGGCGGTTAAGGCGCTCCGGGTTAAACAGCAGCGCAAGCGTCTGGTTGGCGGCCACTTCCGGCAGCGCCATGGCGTCCAGCGTGATGCCGGTGCGGCCCGTCACGCTTTCGCGGGTTTTGTATTCGCCGTAGGCCTTGGGCGGAATGAGTTTCAGCACCGATTCCGGCAACTGCAATTCCTTCGGCGTCAGGGTCTGCAGCAGGGCGTCGAGCGCCGCACGCTGGGTCGCCGCCGCAACGATTTCGGTGCCGACCGGCTTGTCGTCGCCGCGCACCTCGTAGCCGTAGTCAAGCCCGCCTACCAGCTTCACCGCCGACTCCACCTGGTAGCGATGGAACAAATACAGCGGCACCAGCACCTCTTCGAGTTGCGACAGCGCGGTGCCGGTTTTTATGTTCTCGATACCGAAGCGTTCAAGCGCCTTGCGGCGCACCGCCAGCACGCGCTTCAGCTCCTCGCTCGGCGCGGCCCCGTTGTCCCACAGATGGGCGTTGGGGTGGGCGCCGCCCTTGGCTCGGGCGTCTTCGTCGGAAATAAATTCAAGCCCCAGCGCCTTGTTTTCGGCCAACACATCGCTGAGCGCCTGCGCCTCTTCGGCCGGGGCAAAGTCGCCGTAACCGTACTTGATCACCTGCTTGTCCCAAACACCGATGCCGTGATCGTAACCCTTGCTGACGTCCAGCGCGCCGCTTTCATCCAGCGACAACAGCGGATGGGGGTAGTCCATCACCGAGGCGCGATCATGCACGGAGGCGGCAAAGTTGTGGGAAATACCCAGCGTATGGCCGACCTCGTGGGCGCTCAGCTGGCGAATCCGATCGAGCGCCAGCGCGTGCAGTTTCTGCGCCGTTTCGTTGCCCTGTAAATAGGGCGCGGCCAGCGCTTCGGCGATCAGTATGTCCTGGCGTACGCGCAGGGAACCGAGGGTGACATGACCCTTGATGATCTCGCCGCTGCGCGGATCGATGACCGACCCGCCGTACGACCAGCCGCGGGTAGCCCTATGCACCCACTGGATCACGTTGTAGCGCACGTCCATGGGGTCGGCGTTGTCCGGCAGCATTTTTACCTGGAACGCGTTCTTGTAACCGGCGGCGGCAAACGCCTGATCCCACCAGGATGCGCCTTCCAGCAGCGCGCTGCGCACCGGCTCCGGCACGCCGGGGTCAAGGTAATAGACGATGGGTTCTACCGCCTCACTGACCGCCAGCTCCGGGTTTTTCTTGGCCAGGCGATGGCGCGGAATGTAGCGCACCAGCATCGACTCGCCGAGCGGCGCCGAATAATCCTTGTGCTCTATGCTCCAGTAACCGGCACCGGGATGGAAGGTGCGCGGCGTGTAGTTGTCGTCGGGCAGCTCAACCAGCGAATGGTGCATATGCAGGGTAAAGGCGTAGGGATCGGCGCTGACCTGGCGCAGGTACTCGCCCGGCTTGCTGCCGGTAAAGGTCAGCACGGCTTCCAGTTCGGTATTTTTGACGAAGGATTTAGAGCGGGCCATGTACACGGCGCTGCGGCTCGCATCCAGGCCGAAACTACCCTGCTTGCGGTCGGCCAGGGTGCGCGTCACGCCATGCACGTCGCTGAGCAGATAGGGGGTGTAATCGATCAGCACGGCCTTGTCGTTTGCCGCGCTCACCTTAAAGCCCTGCAGTATGCTGGAGGCGAACGCCTCTTTCACGCTTTGCTGCTCGGCCATATTCGCACTGCTCGCGCGGTAGTAGGTGTTGAGGGCGCGCAGCATTACCTTGTCGCCGAAGCGTTCGAACTGCGCCAGATAGGTATTGCCGAGTTGACCGCGATCCAGCCCGATGTCGTTGGAGCCGAGCCCGAACGGCAGGCTCTGCTGCAGCAAAAACGGCTTGTTCAGCTTGTCGACCTCGAGGTAAACCTTGCCCTCGTCGGTGCTGTAATAGAAGGTGTAATAGCCCGGGTATTTGCTCATATTCCCGGTAAACTCATTTATGGATTTAATTGCGGCCTGTGCTTGGGTTATCATAGGCATCAGCAGAATGACCAGCCAAAACCGCAATGCACGCGTTTTTTGCAGAAGTTTCATTTTGTTATTAGAGTTTTAAGAGTTGATGTAGCAACCAGTATATGAAGCTGTGTGCAATATACAAACATTTAAGACAAGCAAATGAATCAGCGCGACCGACAGCCACCCTCTCACACAGTTAACGGCTGTGCGCGCGTAAACGTTACCAGGAACAGACAGATGCGCAGACTCCCGCCCGTATTACTCGAAGATGGTTGCTCCCGCGACCTGATATCCCTGATCCGCACCATACTTGCCGCCTGTAAGGAAATTTCCTTCCGCGTCGGTCAGGGTGCGCTGTCCGGGGTGCTCGGCTCAACATTGGATGAAAACATTCAGGGCGAAACCCAGAAAAAACTCGACGTTTTATCCAACCAGTTGTTCAAAGACATTCTGCTGGAGTCCGGGTACGTCAAGGCCATCGCGTCTGAAGAAGAAGATTACACGGTACCGGGCGATCCTAACGCGAAATATATCGTTGCCTTTGATCCCCTCGACGGCTCGTCCAATATCGACATCAACTCCCTGGTCGGCACCATCTTCTCTATAATGGAAGCGCCGCAGGGATCGGACGCCGCCGATCCGACTATTTTCATGCAGCCGGGCCACAAACAGGTGGCGGCCGGTTACGTGCTGTACGGCCCCTCTACCATGCTGGCGCTGACCACGGGTAAAGGCACCCGCCTGTTTACCCTCGACAAAACCCAGGGCAGCTTTTTACTGACCCAGGAATACGCGCAAATTCCGGAAGAAACCAAGGAATTCGCCATCAACGCCTCGAACCAGCGCCACTGGTATGACGGCATGCAGAACTATATTCAGGATCTGCTGGCGGGCGAAAACGGACCGCGCGGCAAAAACTTCAACATGCGCTGGATCGCCGCCATGGTGGGCGACGTGCATCGCATTCTGTGTCGCGGCGGCCTGTTCACCTACCCGGCCGACACCAAGAACCCGGACAAGCCCTATAAACTGCGCCTGCTTTACGAAGCGAACCCGATGGCGATGCTGGTCGAGCAGGCCGGCGGTATGGCCAGCACCGGCGAACAGCGCATTCTGGATATCCAGCCGGAAGACATTCACCAGCGCGTGGCGGTGATTTTGGGCTCCAAGCACGAAGTGGAAACCTGCCTGAAATACCACGAGTAATCGCACGTTGCTCGCATTAAAAAGCCCGGCTTATTGCCGGGCTTTTTGCTTATTTGTATTTGTCGAACCAGGCCAGAATGTTCTCCACCTTGGCGATCATGCGGGACGGTTTACCGGCGATGCCGTGGGGCGAGCCCGGCACCCGCACCATCAGGGTATCCACCTTTCTCAGCTTAAGCGCCTGGTAAAACTGCTCGGTTTCAGAAATCGGCGTGCGTCGATCCGCCTCACCGGTGATAAGCAGGGTCGGCGTGGTCACGTTGCCCACCAGCGAAAGCGGCGAACGCTTCCAGTAATGCTCGACATGCTCCCACGGTAGCCCCGGGAACTGGTACGGGATCTGGCCGAGGTAGCTGTCTGCCGTCAGCACCTTGGAAAGCCAGTTGATCACCGGCTTGGCGACGGCCGCCGCCTTAAAGCGATCGGTCAGCCCGATGGCATAGGCGCTGGCGATACCGCCGGCCGAACCGCCGGTGATATACAGCCGTTCGGGATCGACAAACCCCTTGGCTATCATGGCGTCGACCCCCGACATATGATCGGCAAAATCATATTCGCTGGCGTACTTGTTTTGCAGCAGCAGCGCAAAGCGTTCACCGTAGGAGGTGCTGCCGCGGTGGTTGTCGTAGAACACCACATAACCCTCGGCGGCGAAGCGTTGCATTTCGGCGCTGAAATGCGGGCCGTAGGAGAGATGCGGGCCGCCGTGGATTTCCAGGATCAGCGGGTATTTTTTGCTCGGATCAAAATCCGGCGGCGTGATATACCAGCCCTGGATCTCCTCGCTGTCGATGGACGATGAATATGCCACCTCATGCACCTGGCCCAGGGTTTTGTGCGCCAGCACGTCTTCGTTCAGCGCGGTCAGCTGTTTGTGCTTGCCCTTGCGCAGTACGTGCAGATCGGCCGGACGCGCCGGCGTGTCATCGATATAGGCGACGGTCCCGCCGGCCACATGATAGCTTGAAAAGGTGTAGGGCCGACCGAGAGAACCGCCCCCCATGTCAGACACCAGTCGGGTATGGCGACCCTTAAGATCCGTGTAGTTGACGGTCACGTTGCCGCGCACGCTCATCTGGTAATAAAGACCGCGCCCCTCATCATCCCATTGCAGGCTCTCCACCGTATTGTCTACGTCCTTAGAAAGGTTGCTCACAGTGCCGCTTTTGAGGTCCAGCAGGTGCAAATAGCCGTTGCGGTAGGCCAGCTTTTTATCGTCGCGCTGGATATAGGCCAGGTATCGCCCGTCGGGCGACGGCTGCATGTCGTACTCGGCTCCCGGCTTGTCGGTGATCTGGGTTATCTCGCCGTTCAGGTTCACCGCGTAGACATTGCTCTCACGCGCCTCGTACTCCCAGTTGTCGGAGCGGTTGGCGGAAAAATAGATTTGCTTGCCGTCGTGTGACCAGGCCAGGGTTCCGCCGTGGTTATAGTTGCCCGAGGTCAGCTGACGCGCCGTGCCGCCGTCTGCCGGAATGACAAAAATATGGGTGTAGGCCGGTTCCAAAATTCCCTTACCGTCGGCCTGGTAGCGGGCCTTGCTGACGTAACGCACGCTCTCTGACCATTTCGCCCCTTCCGGCTTGGCCGGCATTTTCACCTCAAGCGGCTTGCTTTTGTCTTCCACCGACATGGTAAAGGCCAATGTCTTGCCGTCCGGCGACCAGGTCAGGTTCGAGGCCGACTGCTGCAGATTGGAGATCAGCGCCGTCTGGCCGCTGTCCATCCAGCGCACATAAAGCTGCGGCTTGCCCTCTTGATTGGAAAGATAGGCCAGGCGCTTGCCGTCCGGCGACCAACGCGGCGTATGGAAGGCCTTTTTACCCGACAGCAGGGGGCGATGGCCGCTGCCGTCGACACTCGCTATCCATAAATTGGCACGGGTGCTGTCGGTCATGATGTCGTTGCTGCGGCGCACGTAAACCACCGACTTACCGTCGGGCGACACCTGGGGACTGGCCGCATATTCCAGGTTAAAGATATCCTCGGCGCTGAAGCGAGACTCATCGGCCGCCACCTGAGCGGCGAACAAGGCGCCAAGCACGCATGTCAAAGAAACTGTTTTTTTCATGCTTTTCCCAAATTGATTATTTCTAACGCTAATCTACCCGTTGAACGCCCTGAGCAGAACCCCGTTTATCCCGGATTAGTCTGCGCTGGTCGCTTTTCTTGCGCTCGTTTCAGCTACAAAAACGCCCGGTAAAAACCGGGCGTTAAGGAAAACAGCGAGGAGAATTAAAGAACCCCCTTACCTATATGTTTTTCAACAAATTGCAGCGCTTCGCCGAGCACTTGACGCCGGGTATCCCCTTTAGAAAGCCAGTGGTCGGCTCCTTCAATCTCGACATATTTCACTTTTTTACGGTTCAGGCCTTTCGCCTTTTTATACATCAGGTTCGACTGAAAACTCGGCACCACGGTATCTTTGTCGCCGTGAATTAACAGCAAGGGGGCGAAATCGGCATTGAGCAAATACAAGGGAGAACCGTTTTTCAACTTTTGCTGATCGGATCGCTCCCCGATCGATTTTTCCCAATATGAGACACTCTTAAGTTGCTCTTCGGTATGATAAAACATGTCATCGAGATCACTGACTCCCGCGTATGACACGGCGCAACGGTATAAATCATGCCTGACGGCAGCCGAATACATCGCCACATAGCCACCATAACTGGCTCCGAACACGCAAATACGTTGCGGATCGACTTGCCCCTGCTCGATCAAATAACGGACGCCGTCGTCTACATCCTGCTGCATCAGCGCGCCCCATTGGCCGTAACCGGCTTCGGCATAATCTTTCCCATAGCCGCTGGATCCACGGAAGTTCGGCTGCAGAACCATATAGCCGCTGGCTGCAAAAAACTGGCGCATGTAATCGAAACTCATGTCATCGCGTGTTTCCGGCCCACCGTGCGGCAGCACGATAAGCGGTAACTTGTCACCGGATTTAGCCTTTTGCGGCACGGTCACATAGGCAGGAACCTTGCTGCCGTCGGCAACCTTGTAGTGAATAAGGCTCACCCTACCAAGCGACTTGGCATCAACCCCGGGAAAGCCGCCTGCGACCTTGCCGAGCTGGCCTTGTTTTTGATCGTAGAAAAAATATTCCTCCGGATAAAGATAACTGGACACCTTGGCAATATAACGCTGGCGATCTTTTGAATAAGAGGTAATGATCACCTGCCCCTCGGGAAACGTGGCTTCGAGGTCGGCCTGCACCTGTGCAAGGGAAAGATCAAAAAGGTATTTTGTCTTAGCCACCTTGGCGTCGATATACACCGCGCCGTTTAACTCGCTGCTGAAGGCATCATACGTCACGCGGTCTAGATCGAAGGCACCGAAGTCGGCAACAACCTCCTCATCGATCACCTTATCCGCCTTCACTTTACCCCGGACAAGGCCCCATATTTTATTGCCGTTTCTTTTATAGTAATAAAGTGACTGTGCATCATCGGACAGGGCAACCACCGATTTTTGGAACCAGTATTCCTGCGTTCCTTCGATGACCTTATCATTCGCGTCTTCAGGCTCATCGTAACGGAGGGAGATAAAATCGTCGGCTTCGGAAGTACGGTATTTGGCGACATAGGTTTGTTCCATTGCATTATATTGACGCAAATAAAGCAGCTCGCCCTTGCGGTTAGTTTGATATGAATAACTATCCACACGACTGAAGGTTCTCTCCAATGAACCATCTTTCAGATTCACCTTAAACAACCCGGTCTGGCCTTGCCCGCCGGCACTGAGGTAATAGCTTGAAACAAGCACGTGTTTATCGTCATCCGGCAACATGTTGTTGATTTCCGGCGCGTTAATAATGCGGTTGAACTTTCTTGATTTAAAAGGCCAAATCACTTCCGCCTTGTTTACGTCAAACAGGCCCATTTTACTGATGGTGAACGTTTCATAATCCCCTTGCGAGTAATAAGGCACGGTCGCGGTAAAAATAACCCGTTCATTATTGGCCCAGTTGAAGCCCCGGATAATGCCTTTTTCCAATGCAAATACCTTAGGCTCCTCCTTGCTGTTACCGAAACGGCGAACGACCAACATGTAACTGCCATCCATATCGAAGGTATAGGCGTATTTATCCCCATCCGGCGAGATTTTCAGATCGCCGACTTCGGGCAGTCTGGCCAGAGAATCAAGCGGCGAGAGTGAGGAAGAGGCATGAGCTATACAGCTTGTGGCAAGCAGTAGCGCCATGATTAAAAAGCGAAACAACACGGTAATCTCCTTGTCTGCATATCCTTAAGATCCGATAGTATGGCGGCAGCGCGCGATAACGTAAAGCATGTGAAATTTGCCGGCACGGGAAAAATAACGAAAAATTAACGAAAAAATGCAAAAACATTCACCAAAAACCGCGTGATTATGAATATAATTTCTATATAATTGCATACTAATTCATTTTTAGTTTATTTGTATGCGACCGCAGGATCTCCCTGTCGCTCGCGCTGTTGTTGAGAGTCCTTAAGAATGTACAACCCCAAACCCGGCCTGCTGGCCTCTGCCGTTGCTGCGGCCCTGTTCAATTCCCCTGCGGTGCTGGCAGCCCCCGGCGCAGAAGCGCTGGAAAAAGCCATCGAAACCATCCAGGTGACCGCAACCCGTCGTAGCGGTACGGCACAGGAAGCGCCACTTAATATCACGGCGATGGACAGCGATGTGATGAAAGATCAAAACATCAGTCAGCTTGAAGACGTGGCACGCTGGGTTCCGGGCCTGACCATTACCGATCAGGGTGGCCGTGAGGGTTCGCCGATTATCGTGCGCGGTCTCAACACCAATTCTTCCGACCGGGCGTCAGACAGCGGCACGGTTGCCACCTACGTGGGTGAAATCCCGCTCAATATCAACCTGCGCCTGACCGACATCGATCGCGTCGAGGTGCTGATCGGCCCACAGGGCACGCTGTACGGCGCCGGCACCCTGGGCGGTGCGATCCGTTATATGCTGAAGGCGCCGCAACTGGACATCACCGAGGGCCAGGTATCCGGCGATCTGTTTACGCTTTCCGAAAGCGACGGCAGCGGCGGTGAAGCTGGCTTTGTTTTCAATACACCGCTTATCGAAGACGAACTGGCGCTGCGTGCCAGCATCAACTATTACTCCAACCCGGGCTATATGGATTACACTCGTGTCGTGCGTGAACCGGGCGTCTCCGTTACCGATCCGGACTGGAACGACGCCGACGCGGTTGACAGCAACCTGAAATCCGTCAAGGACGTTAACGACGAACAGATCACCACGGCGCGCGTCTCACTGCGCTGGCAAGCGACCGAAAGCGTGGAAGGCACGCTGAACTATTTCTACCAGAAGCAGGAAAACGGCGGCAACGCGATCAGCCAGTACGCCGGCATCAGCGAGCAAAACCCGCTGGCCGGTCAATTCGGCCGATACGAATCGGGCTACCGCGTGGAAGAGCCGAACGAGCAGGAAAACGACCTGCTGAGCCTGGAAATCAAGGCCGACCTGGATTTTGCCGAACTGGTTTCGGCCTCCGGCTGGTCGAGCTACGACCAAAGCGGTCAGCGCGACCAAACCGATCTGCTGTACGATATCTGGTCGGGCTATGCAGATTTCCCGAGCTTCGTGATCCGCACCCTGGATACCACGGAACAAACCAGCTTTACCCAGGAAGTACGTCTGGTGTCTAAATCCGACACGGCGTTCAACTGGATCGTCGGCGTTTACTACAACCAGACGCAAACCGATGTGGACGACCGCGAATATGCCCCGAACAGCACCGAGTTCTGGTGGGGTGCGGCGGATGCCATTCCTAACCTGGAGCAGGATCTCGAGTACATTGCCCTGTCGAACGAGGAAACCACGGAAAAGGCCCTGTTCGGCGAAGTGGGATACGAATTTAACGAGCAGTTCAATGTGACCTTCGGCGCCCGCTTCTACAAGTACGACGTTGCAGCCACCTCAGGATCGGCCACGCCACTTTACGACGGCGACCTGGAAAATATCGGCCAGATCGCCATGGAAGAAACCAGTGCGGGTGATAACGGCAGCCTGTTCAAGTTCAACGCCAACTATACGTTCGATAACGGTATCCTGACCTATTTCACCGTCAGTGAAGGTTTCCGTCTCGGCGGCAGCAACGGCCTGGTATCGTGCCCGGAACAGTTGCCGGAACAGCAGATCGTCTGTGCCCTGCCGCACGAGCTGAACTACACGCCGGACACCACCACCAACTACGAGCTGGGCCTGAAATCGAGCTGGCTGCGCAACCGCCTGCACTTCAATGCGGCGCTGTTTAACGTAGACTGGAACGATGCCCAGATCTCGGCGGTGACGGTCAATGGTCAGGAGATCATCACCACCAACGCCGGTGCCGCCCGCTCCAAGGGTATTGAGCTGTCGACCCGCGCCATTTTGGGCGACAACTGGACAATGTACGCCACTTATTCCTACGCCAAGGCCGAGCTGACCGAAGACGCGCCTTCGCTGTTCAAGGTGTTTAAGGAAGAGGATTACAGCGCCGCCGAAATCGCCGCCATGCAGCCTTACTACGACGGCGCCAAGGGCGATCGTCTGCCGGGCGCACCGGAGCACCAGGCCTCCTTGGGCGTCAGCTATGAAACCGAGGTACTCGGCGACAAGATGCTGAACGTCAACTACGGCCTGACCGCACAAAGCGATGTGTATACCAAGGTCGGCCTGAAGGCAGACGGCGAAGTGCTGCCGGGCTATGCCCTCAGCAACCTGTCGGCCAAGTTGTCCGGCGAACAATGGTCGACCACCTTCTATGTCGACAACCTGTTCGACAAGTTCGCCTTTACCTCGACCCGCCGCGATCAGTCGTGGGCCGGTCAGGCGAAGTTTGACAGCGAAAACAAGGCATTGCCGGAACTTCAGCGCGCCTACGGCCACTTCGTGACCACGCCGCGCACCGTGGGTGTTAAGTTCACCTATCAATTTGAAATGTAATACAGAACTAAAAATGTAATACACTGGAGGGCAGCATCGACTGCCCTTTTTTCATTGTGACCGACATGACCACACCCGATCTTGAGCAAACACTGGCAAACCTCATCACCCAAAACCGCCTGACCGAGGCCCACGCCCTGCTGGTTGCACGCCTGCAGCACAGCCCGAACGAGCATCGCGCCTGGTACTGGCTTGCCCGGGTGAACGAACGGGGCGACAACCCCGACAAGGCCGTGAAGCTGCTCGATAAGGCGCTTTCGCTTGCGCCGAGCCCGGAGTACGGTGCGGAAAAAGGGCGCCTGCTGTGCCTGACCGGTCGGCTCGGCGAGGCACAGGCGGCCATCGCCTCACTAGAACCAAAAAATATCAGCGATGCGCTGACGGCGGACACCCTGGCCAACACCCTGGCCCGCCTCGGCCTGTATATTGAGGCGCGGCGTTGGCATGAACATGCCATCCTCCTTGCGCCCGACAACCCGGAGCTGGCGTTAAACGCCGCCATCGGCGAGAAAATAGCGGGCGATATCAAGGCGGCAACCACGCGCCTGACCAAGCTGCTGGCGGCGCACCCAAGCCATTTCCGCGCTCATTATTCCCTCGCCGAACTGACCGACAAGGCGGATGCGCCCGTCCATATCGCCGCGCTGCAAGCCCTGCTGGCAAACGAGCAATCGCAGGAGGCCGGTCGTTATCTGCACCATGCCCTGGCGCTGGAGCTTGAAAAAACCGCCGACTATGACCGAGCGTTCAGCCATTTCGCCAGCAGCAAACGGGCCGCCGCCATCCGCTTTGACGCCGGCGCACACAGGGCCTTTTGCAATTATTTGCTAAGTCGCCCGCCCGAACCGCTGGTCAATACCGCTTGCGACGCACGCCCGGTCTTCGTCTGCGGCATGCCGCGCTCCGGCACCACCCTGCTCGACAGGCTGCTGTGCCAGAGCACGGAACTTGCCTCGCTCGGGGAACTTAACGATATCGCCATGGCAATCAGGGAACTGTCCGACGGGCCGGGACTTATCAGCGAAACGGTTTTTACTGCGGCGGCCCGAAAGCCGCTCGCGCCGCTTGCCGAGCGCTATCTCGCGCGTTCTAAGCTGCTTGCAAAAAACAAGGCGCGGGGCTGCGACAAGCAACCGTTCAACTTTTACTACATCGACTTTATTCTCGCGGCCATGCCGAAGGCCAAAATCGTCCTGATGCTGCGGGAGAAAAACGACACCTGTATCGCCAACTTTCGTCAGCTCTATAACCCGCAAAGCCCGTTCCATCACTACGCCTTTGCGCTCGAGGACATCGCCGCGTTTTATGACGACTACGCGGGGCTTGCGCGCCATTTCGCCGCCAAATACCCGAACAATGTCAGGCTGCAAGGCTACGAGGAACTGGTGGAAAAAGGGGAAGCGGTGATGAAAGAAATCTACGCGTTTTGTGAGCTGCCGTGGCAGGCCGACTGTCTGGAATTTTACAAATCAACGGATGCCTGCGCCACCGCCAGCAAGTTGCAGATCCGGCGCCCGCTCAACGCGGATTCGATCGGGCGCTGGAAAAATTATGCGGCCCGCCTGACGACGGGCTGAAGGCAACTCAGTTAACGCGCACCTTCTGGCCGTCCTGCAAGCGCTCTGCGCCGCGAACGGCAACTCGGTCACCGGCGCTCAGTTGCTTGTCTTTCGGGGTGACCACCACCAACTTCCCGTCACCCTTACCGACGCTGACCGGCACCCGCACCGCGCTGTCGCTGTCGTCGATTTTCACCACATAGGTGCCCGTGCTTCTCAGGATCAGGGCGTCGCGATTAACCTGTAAAACCGGCTTGGCGGCATGCACCGGCAGATCCACTTCCACTAGCTGGCCAGTGGCCCAGCGCTTGCCCTCTTCCCGGTTAAGCTCTGCGCGGATCTCAAAGGTTTGCGAGCGGGCGTCGGTGGCGGGGATCACCGCGCTGATGGTGGCGCTGCCCGCTTGCAGATCGTTCAGATCGCCGCTGCTGATGTTCATTTCCTGCCCCAGATGCACGTAGCTCAGGTACTTCACCGGCACATACAGGCGCACCTCCAGATTGGCGGTATCAAGCAGGGTCACCAGCGGCGTCGCCTTGGTGATATCACTGCCTGCATAGCGCATGCGCTGGCTGATCACCCCCGCAAACGGCGCCTTAACCGTGGCCCGCTCGATCTGGTCGGCAAGCTGACGGAGCTTCAGTTCGGCAATGTCGATATCGCTGCCCGCCAGATCCACCTGGGTTTGCAGCTGATCGATCTGGGTCTGTGCCGCGCTGTCGCTTTTGGCCAGCTCCAGCAGGCGATTGAGTTCCTGACGGTAATGCTTCAGGTTGATGCGGGCGCGCTTGATCAGCGCCTGCTGCTCGGCCTTTTTCAGCTCAAGCGGCAGCAGGTCGATACGGGCGACCACCTCCCCCTTTGCCACCTCACTGCCCGGCTCGATGACATAGGTAAGAAAGCCATCGCTGCCGGCGGTCAGATCCACATCGCGCTTGCCGAACACGGTGCCGTGCACCTGAATATGGGTGTCGAGCGGTGCTTCTATCACCTTGTCGACCGCCACCGGTAACGGCGCCGGGTCGGCGGCCTGTGCAAAACTAGCCGACGCGCCGCCAAACAGCGCCAATGCGGCAATCAGGTTGTTCAGTTTCATAACGGTTCTCATTTGTTTGCCACCAGCGACAGCGCCGGTTCCTTGATGGGAGTCACATCGGCCTTGGGTTTCGGCGCCTTGCCCAGTTTCAGCAGGCTCGGCATCAGGATCAGGGTAAAGACGGCGCTCACCGCCATACCGCCGACGATCACGGTTGCCAGACCGCGGTAGATTTCCGAGCCGACCCCCGGCATCAGCATCAACGGCAACATGCCGAACAGGCTGGTCAGGGTGCTCAGGTACACGGGGCGGGCGCGCATCAACACCGCCTGCCTCACCGCCTCGTCGCGCAGCAAGCCGCCGCGCTCACCGGCCCGGGTTTGGTCAACCAGCAAAATCGCATTGTTGACCACCAGGCCGAGCAGAATAATAAAGCCTATCATGGTCAGCAGATCGAGCGACTGAAAGGTAACCAGGTTAAGCCCGGCCAGCGCCAGCACGCCGCCGCCGACCGCGAGCGGCATAACCAGCAGCACCAACAGGCTGTCCTTCATCGACTTGAACAGCGCCGTCATCAGCAGAAACAGGATAAACAGCGCCAGGGCAAAATTGATCTTCATCTCCTTGATGGCGTTGTTCATCTTCTGGGCGTTGCCCGAGACGATCAGGGACGAATCCTTCGGCAGCACCGCCTCCATGCGCGGCAACACCTTGGTGACCAGCAGGTTTTGCGCCTCGTCCAGCGACATGGTGGCGGGCGGCGTGATCTGCAGGGTGATGGTGCGCTTGCCGTTGACCCGGCGCAGCTGCGAGGGCCCCACCGTTCGCTCAATCCGGGTCAGCTCGCCGAGGGTCTGGATCCCGGCATCCGGGGTCACCACGGGCAGTTGCGCCAGCTGTTCCGGCGTTTGCCATTTTTCGGCGCGCAGGATCACGTTCATTCGGTCGTTGCCGTCGAAGTATTCGCTCACGAACAGGCCGCTGGTGAACGCCTGAATATTGCGCGCCACGTCACGACGATTGAGTCCCGCCTGGGAGATGCGCCGATCGTCGGGATTCAGTCTCAGCTCGGGTTCCGACAAATCGAGGGCCGGGAACGGCTGCGCCACGGCGCCGGGAATACCCTCGCTCACCGCGTCGATGCCGGCTTTCGCCACCTCCATCAGCTTGACCAGATCCGGGCCAATTACGTCCACGTTCAGCGAGCGTCCGTTGCCGCCCCCCGCCACCTGGATCATCGAGCCGCGGAACAGGAAGACCTGGGTATCCGGCAGCCCGGCGAAGATCTCCTCACGGGCCACCTGCATCAGTTCCTCGACCCGGGTCGGATCGTCCGAATAGATGAAGCCACCGGCGTTGGAACCGAAGACATAGAAGTTGAAATCCTTGATCTTGGGCCCTTTTTCACCGAGGTAATAGGGCATCATGCGCTTTTTCACCCGCTCGGCCACTTCCTGCTCCATAAATTCGATGGTGCCGCCCGGCGGCAGGATCAGCGAGTAGAAGAAACCGTCCGTCGGCGCCCGCGGCATAAAGTCGGTGCGCGGTAACAGCAGCACGGTCACCAGCGCCGAGCCGCTCAGCAGGCCGATGATCCAGCCCCACTGCTTGCTGCGGCTATCGGTCAGGCGCATGATAAACGCGGTGAGGCGCTGCCAGTATCCGGCGTAAGGGTCGTGAAACTCCCCCTTGCTTGCGAGCACGAACTTGCTGGCCACGGGAATAAAGGTAATGGCGCTCACCAGGGAGGCTATCACCGCAATCGACAGGGTCAGCGCCAGATCGGAAAACAGCTGGCCTTCGATCCCCGCCATAAACAGGATCGGCAGGAAGATGGCGACACTGGTCGCGGTGGAGGCGAACAGGGCGCCGCTCACTTCCATGGCGCCGCGCAGCACCGCCTTGTGATTTTCCATCCCGAGCGCCCTGAGGCGGGCGATATTCTCCTGCACTATGATCGCCGCATCGAGCACCAGGCCGACGGCGAACGCCAGCCCCGCCAGCGACACCACGTTTAGGCTGCGGTTGAACAGGTTAAGCGCAAGAAAGGCCACCATCAGGGAAACGGGAATGGTGGCGGCAATGATCAGCGTCACCCGCCAGCCGCGGAAAAACAGCCACATGATGCCGCAGGCAAGCAACACCCCGAGCCCGAGGTTGCTTTTCACCAGCTCAAGGGCGTTGCGGATATGCACCGAGGCGTCGAAACTGAGTTCCAGCGCCAGCCCTTCGGCGCCGAGTGCGCCCTGGTTCAGCTCCTTGATGGCGACATTGACCTCGTCGAGCACCGCCACGGTATTCGATTCGTTGCTGCGGGTCAGGGTAATGTAATAGGCGGGTTTGCCGTTGCGCAGGGTCATGCTCTGGCGATCGGTCAGGGTATTTTCCACCCGCGCCACATCACGCAGGTAAACGGGACGGCCGTTGCTGTAGGCGATGCGCATATCGCCGAGATTGTCGCTGTTGTACTGGCCGGTAAAACGCACCGTGTACTGACGTCGACCGACATCGGCCACCCCGCCGGACGCATCCGTGGCGCTCGCCAGCGACTGCGCCAGCCGGTTGACGCCGATGCCGAACGCCGCCGCCTTGTGCGGGTCGAAGGTGATGCGCAGTTCGCGCGGCCGCTGGCTCGCCATATTGACGTGGGCCACGCCGGGGATCCGCGCCAGCCGCGGTTCGACTATGTCTTCGAGCACCTTCTGGTATTCCGCCATGTCCGGGTTGTCGCGCGCTTCCAGCGGCACCACCAGCAAGGATGCGGCGGTCGGGCCACCGGATCCGGCTCCGCCCTGGCCGCCGGCGGTGACAATCGGATCGATGGCGTCGAGCGGCAGCGGCGGCGCCTGATTGAGGCTGGTAAGCACATCGAGCATCGCCTGCTGCATGTCGGTGCCGACCTCAAAGGTCAGGGAAATGGTGCCGTTGCCGCGGTTGATCTGGGTGATCACCTCGAGCGCGCCCGGCGTGTTCTTCACCGCATTTTCAAGGGGTTCGATGATTTGCGATTCGATCTCTTCCGGGGCGGCACTGCGCCAGCCGGAAAAGATGGTGATTTGCGGCTGCTCGATGTCCGGGGTCAGCTGGATCGGCAGCTTAAAGATGCTGATGGTGCCGAACAGCACGATCAACACCAGGATCACCGCCACGCTGGCGGGACTTTTCAACGAAGTGCGTGTCAGGTTCATAAAGAGGGCCATTCCTCGGCTACATTGTGTGCCATTTTAGCCGAGGGGCCCGGTAAATCCCATTGCGGCCGATTTACAGAATTTACACTTTGACGACCAGCGGCCGGATTTTGTCGGTGAACCGCAATCTCGACATAGTTTGTAACAATTATTCGCCGCTGCGCTCTATCGGCAAGTCGCTGCGCGCGCCCCACTCGCTCCATGAGCCGTCGTAGACGCCGAGGTCGTGGTAACCGAGTTCGTCCGCCACCAACGCCAGAATACAGGCGGTAATGCCGGAGCCGCAGCTGAACAGCAAACGGCCCTGATGCCCTTGGGCCTGCGCGCTAAACAGCGTTCTAAGTTCATCCAGCGGTTTTAACCGTCCGTCGTGCTGCACCTCGGCGTAGGGCAGGCATTTTGCACCGGGAATGTGTCCGGCGCGCATGCCCGGACGCGGCTCCGCCACCGTACCGTCGAAACGCTCGCGGGCACGGGCATCGAGTACCAGCGAGGTCGGGTCGCCGATCTGCGCCAGTACGGCATCGGCATCGATAAAATAGCCGCTTTGCAGCCGCGCGTTGACGCTTCCAGGCCGCGCTGCCTTGCCATAGCCGGTGTCCGTTTCATACCCGGCGTTGAGCCAGCCCGGCAGGCCGCCGTCGAGCACATAGGCCGAGTTCAGGCCCATCGCCTTGCACATCCACCAGCCGCGCGCCGCGCTGAAAAGCCCCTTGTCGTCGTAGAACACCACGACGGAATCCTGCTCGACACCGGCCGCGCGCATCACCCGTTCGAACTGCGCCACACTGCACAGGGTATTGGGCAGGCCGCTTGTGGTATCCGCCAGTTCACCGGCGATGTCGAACCTGAGCGCCCCGGGGATCACAGCCTCGGCGCAATAGCCGGCCTTGCTGCCCGCCTCGGGCAGGCTGGCATCG
>JBNKEN010000084.1:0-8576 GCA_050288805.1 Pseudoalteromonas sp. | reverse complement strand
TCATCATCCGAGCTGTTCGGAATGAAATCGCCGTCGGTATCGAGCGGTATGCTGCTGCCGTCAAGCGGGTCGCTGCCTTCAACGGTTTCAACCGCATCCGCATAACCGTCGTTGTCATCATCGCTATCGGCATTGTTGCCGATGCCGTCGTTGTCGGTATCGAGCGACTCGGTATTGTCTAACGGGAACGCATCCAGGGTATCGGCCACACCGTCGTTGTCATCGTCATCGTCCGAGCCGTTCGGGATAAAATCGCCGTCCGTATCGAGCGGTGTATCGGATGCATTCAGGGGATCACTGCCGTCGATGATTTCCAGCAGGTCGGAATAGCCGTCGTTGTCGTCATCATCGTCGGTGTTATTACCTACACCGTCGCCGTCGGTATCCAACGATTCCAAACTATTCAACGGGAATGCATCACTGCCGTCAGGTACACCGTCATTGTCGTCGTCATCATCCGAGCTGTTCGGAATGAAATCGCCGTCGGTATCGAGCGGCACGCTGCTGCTGTCAAACGGATCTGTGCCCTCACCGATTTCTACCTCGTCCGAGTAACCGTCGTTGTCGTCGTCGGTGTCCGTTACATTGCCGATACCGTCGTTGTCGTTATCGAGCGGTTTGTCGTTGGCATCGAGCGGGTTTGTGCCTTCGGCAATTTCAACGGTATCCGAGAAACCGTCGTTATCGTCATCCGTGTCTGCATTATTGCCGATAAGATCCCCGTCGGTATCGAGGGTTTCGCTGGCATCCAACGGGAATGCATCGCTGCTGTCCGGCGTACCGTCGTTATCGTCATCGGTGTCCGTACTGTCCGGGATAAAGTCACCGTCGTTATCGAGCGGTGTGCTGTTGT
The DNA here is from genome assembly GCA_050288805.1 of Pseudoalteromonas sp. Lineage (GTDB taxonomy): Bacteria > Pseudomonadota > Gammaproteobacteria > Enterobacterales > Alteromonadaceae > Pseudoalteromonas. The sequence continues at coordinate 7,723 of JBNKEN010000084.1, read as the reverse complement.
TATCGAACGGATCGGTGCCTTCCTGGGATTCAATCACATCGCTGTAACCGTCGTTGTCGTCATCCGTGTCGGCATTGTCGCCGATGGTGTCGCCATCGCTGTCAACAGTTTCAGAGGCATCATTAGGGAACGCATCTGCGTTGTCACCCACGCCGTCGCCGTCGGAGTCCGTGGTTTCTGTTGCATCGAGCGGGAACGCATCACTGGTATCTGAGGCGCCGTCGCCGTCAAAATCGCCGTAAAAGTCGTATTCAATGGCGCCGATATCGACTTTTGGATAAAGCGGTCCGCCCAGTTCTTCCGGGTTATCCGGATTGTATTCGCCCATCAACCTGGCATTGCCCAACAAGTCTAATGCGTCAGGTGAAACTTCCCCTTCTCCGCCATCAATATTGGCACTGCCGGGCATCGGACGGTAGTCGCCATTGGCCGGATCGGCCAGTTCGACCGTGCCGGTTGAGGTGACGCCACATTCGCTGCCCTCGACCCAGCTGGCGGTTTGTTGTTCCCAGGTGTCGACATTACACACCGTAGAACCCGTTGGGCCTTTTAATAGCAGACTGTTGCTTAATAGGCCTTTACCGTCACCCTGGATAGACATGGCGCCGCCTTCACTGTTGTAAATAGTGCTGGAGTACAAGCCAATATAGCCATCTGTGGTGAGCACCGCCGGAGCCCTGCCACTCACATTGGCCATCAGGCTGTTCTCCAGATACAGTTCGAAGTCGTCCCCAGAAATCGCCGGCGCTGACATATTTTCGATGAATACGGCGTCCAGAATAATGGTTGAGCTAGATTGCATATGAACAGCACTACCGTTTCCGCTGCCTGCTGCCGCGCTTAGTTCATCGGCCTGTTCGGAAGCACCGTTGCGCAGGATTAGCCCGACCAGATGAGGAAACTGCGTGCTGGCAAGGCCCGGTGTCATCGCCACATAAAAAACGCCATGTTGCCCTTGCGCGTCAATCACAACCTGCCGGTTACCGTTAATTTCAACGCCTTTTTTAATCACCAGCGGGCTTTGCAACGTGATGGTCATCGCCCCGCTAAAATCAATGACGCTCAAATCTGAGTAAATTTCTCCCGAACACAGATCAATCAGTGCCTGACGTAAGGTACCTGGCCCACTGTCGGCATTACTGGTGACCGTAATATGGTTTGATACGCACTTGCTGTAAGGGTCATCATCCACCCGACGTGGATAGCTTTCGCCATTGAAGGTGAACTCGGCAAAATCAACGACACCATCGCCATCGATATCATCATCAACCGTATCGTCTAAACCATCGTTGTCAAAATCCGGAAAATCTCCATAACTGGTTGGGAACGGATCGTCTAAATCATTGGTACCGTCGCCATCGGTGTCATATTTTAACGGATCGGTTAAACCGGCACTTTCAACAGCATCGCTCAGGCCGTCGTTATCATCATCCAGATCCGCGTTGTTACCAATGCCGTCACTGTCTGTATCAAGCCACTCCGTTTTGTCGAGCGGGAAGGCATCATTCCAGTCTTCGTACCCATCATTATCATCATCGATATCCCAATCATCGGCGATGCCGTCGCCGTCGGTATCCAATTGCATCTTCACACTGGCAGAACATTCCATCGGCCCTGACTGCGTGTGGCTGCGAGGCGTCACACAAAAACGAATGACCGTACCGGCAGCCACAACTTTCTGAAAGGTGATTTCATTCTCACCGGCATAGTCCACCCAGGTGTCAGACTGCGCATATTGCCACTGGTACAGGCTTTGATACTCCAAACCATCGTACGCATTGTTGTTGGGTGCAATATAGGTGTACTGTCCAATCAACCCGGAACCGGCTAACGGCTCGGCGTATTGCGGCTTGATCTTTACCTCGGTGGCGAACGGTATTTGCCCGACTTCTATCCAGTTACCGCAGCGTTGACTATCGTTGAATGTCATACACATGGTGACGAATGCATTACCATCATCAACCGTCGCCTGATAACCGAATTGATTGGTCGCCACAACCACAGCGTCGGCGACTTGGCCGGTTGCCGAGCGCAGCCAGACAAAATCCGTCGCATCAATTGAGTAGGGAACATTGGCAAACAGGTAGTCGCCAACCCGCATACTTTGGCCCAGCTTGGCCACTTGCGGTTTTACATGCGAGTCACCTGTATATGGCAGATCAGGATGTGAGTCCAACAGGTAATAATAATCATCAGGATAAACAGCGAGTTGATACCTCATACTGCCACTGGCCTGGAACGCCCCATAATTGTAGGTCGGGACTGTCTCACAGCTGTCGCACCATACTTCAGTCGCAGACGCATCGATTCTGGCATAAGTGAACTGCCAGGGCTCAGCTAAGCGCTCAAGCGTTGCCTTGCGAGCTGTGCTTCGTTCATACACGTTTAACAGCGGGCTGGAATCTGGCAAGTCAAAATTTAAATAATCGAGAGTTTGGTTGGCGGCCCAGCTTGGCGGGGTGAGTCTTTCGCCGTAACTGCCCTTGTCATTTAAGCCAATATCGTTGACGATGAACAGGCCCTGCGCTTTATCCGCTGGAGCGTGCCAGCCGATCGTTTTATGCTGTTCATAATCATATAAAGACGTCGTTGCATCCCACTGAATGGCTCTGTCTTCAACAATGGTATCGCCCGGCGCATAATCGACGCAGGCAGGGTTCACGCTGTCGAATACACAGGTGTTGTAGTGGTAGGTCGCAAACCAGTGCCAGTAATCATTACTGCCGATCAGGACATGGTCCCAGCCTCGGTCGGCAACAAAGTTGGGGAACATTTGCGCTAACGTCCCTGTGATTGGTTGATTGTCGCTATCCGTGACGGGCGCAGCCATTTCAGCTTCAACGACCGCTTCCCAATTGTCGTAGGTTTCTGAATACAGCGTGCGTTTCATTTCAAGGGGTTCAAAATCGCTGTCCAGATAGGGCAAACGCGGGGTATTGAAGATGCCGCGGCTAAACACATCAACAGGCATCGACAGGTAAATACAATAGTTTTGCACATCGTCATCTTCGGCACAGGCAGTTTTATTTAATAAAGGCGAAGTTGCGGCACTGTGCGCGTAGTTTTGAAAATGTGATTTTGGTACCGTTAAATAACTGCCACCGCGAATATTGGTACCGGTATCCAGCGCGGTTTTGATGGTATTGACGATACTGCTGAGGTTACCCAGCACCATAAAACCAACACGGCCACCATATACTGTGCTGGCGTTCGCTTCTTCGACGCTTCTTGACTGCATCATGCGCAGGCCAATGCTGGAAATATTACCCGTGCCACTAGTGACAGTCGCTCCTTGATACACTTCTATCGTATCGAGCTGGCGAAAACCAAAACTGTTTTTATACAGCATTGGGCGTTGCAGCTGTGCCACGGTGACGGCATCGGAAAAGGTTGCGCCTAATTCTATGGTGGCCCCAGTAAAACCGGTATCTTTTAATTCAGTACTGGAAATCAGCAGCATGCGGCCATCAACCAAACGGTGCCAGCCTTCTTCGGCAATCAAGTATTTTAACTTCGCACCGGTTAAATCTGCCGTAAAGCCATCGGCCTGACGAATATCAAACAAGAATTGATTGCCATGGGTAATCGGCGCGGTGGGTACTATGCTTACGCCCGCATTGAGACTTGGGTCTTCAAAGGACACAAACACCACGGGGCGGCTAAAAATACGATCGGTCCAGAGATCCTCAATCACATTGCCCGCACCGACGGTTAAGGTGCCCGTTTCCGCTGGGATCCCCATTAACGCCGGTGCACCGTCGAAGCGAATATAATAACCTGCAATATCGCTGATGCTGCTGCCGTCACTCGATGAGAAACGCCACTGCCCGCTGCCGTCGCTGCCGATAAAGCCGGAAGTCGTTGGATTCACCGCTTGAGTGACAATCATCGTCTCTGAACTTACACTGAGGTTATTAGTCACATCACTGCCTGAAGAGAGCGTGCCCAAATATCCTTTATCGACAGAAGCGGCCTGCGCGTTTGACAGCAACACAGCGATGGTTGCGAAAATTGTTGTGATTATTCTATGGCCATGCCGATTCAAGACCTGCATTTTCATGGATTGTTTCCTCTGGACTGTAACTAGAACACCTGCATCCTGACTTTAAAATGCAAATGTGCAGCAAATATGCACTCAGTATGCAAACGAAATTATTTGACTGTTTTTTCGTATGTAACGGCCGTTACTTGTGGGTCTGGCGCAGGAGCAGTTGCTCGCATTCCCTGATCTTGCGTTCAAGGCGCTGAAATATGTCGTTCTGATCTTCAACCATGCCGTCTTGCAGAGCTTCGACGTATAAACGGATCACCGCCAGCGGCGTACGCAAATCCTGGACAATATCCGCGCTTAAGGAGATGTCGGAGGGGCCGGATTCCGTGGAGGCCGTAACCTGATTGCTCGTTTTTGTCCCCTGACGGGACGCATCGGCACTTTCGGAATGAGCCTTTGAATCGGTCATATCATATTGGCTGCTCAATTTATGTCAGCGGTTATCAGACCACACAAAAGTGCAGTCAATATGCAAACATAACGCGGGGGATCCGGATCAGGCGATTATTGCGGCTGATATTTGTAGCCGACACCGTAGATAGATTGGATGATCTCGTGCTCAAGCGGCAACTGGGCCAATTTTTTACGCACGTTGCGAATGTGACTGTCAACCGTACGGTCAGACACATCCCGGTGATCCTGATAGATCCTGTCCAGAATTTGCTGGCGGTTGTATATGCGTTCCGGATGGGAAAACAATAAATGAAATAACCTGAATTCCAGCGCGCTAAGCTGGACCGAATGAGCCTGGTAATTCACCCGGTAACTCATTTCGTCCGGGCGAAGCAATTCGTTGACCACCGGCTGATCCGGTGTCCTTCCGAGGCGCCTCACCTGCGCCTTGACCCGGGCCACCAACTCTTTTACCGAATACGGCTTGCACACATAATCGTCGGCGCCGATTTCCAAACCGATCAGGCGGTCCACCTCTTCCACTTTCGCCGTGGTCATGATGATGGGAAGCGAAGAAAATTCCCGCAGCTCATGGCAAACAGTCAGGCCCTGCACCGTCGGTAAGTCCAAGTCGAGCAACAGCACCGAGGGTTGATGCTCACGCACCCAATCGGCAACGCCCGCGCCATCGGCAAAATGCTTAACGCTGAAATCGGCCGCTTCCAGATAGAGGGTGACGATTTCGGCAATCTCTAAATCATCTTCAACGAGTACGACGGTATGCGACATCTTAAGGGTGCTCTGCCAATGGAAGCGTGATCATAACCTTGATGCCGCCCAAGGTCGAGAGTCCGGCGCTGATTTTACCCTCATGCCCTTCAACCAGGGTGCGGCAGATCCAAAGCCCGAGCCCGGAACCCGATTCGCTGCCTCCTTTGGTGGAAGGCGCCCGGTATTGCCGCTCGAACAACCTGGGCAGTTCCGTTTCGTCCACCGCCGGCGCGCTGTCTTCAAAGGTCATAATCACCTCATTTTCTCCGGCTTCCAAGGTCACGCGAATTTGGCCCCCGGGATGGGTGTAACGACAACTGTTTTTCAGCAGGTTGCTAATTACCTGCACCATACGTCCTTCGTCAACGTTCACCCAAAAATCGCCCGATTGCGGCGCAATAAAGCTCAACGACAAATGACGCAGCTGCAACAAGGGACGAAACCCGTCGAGGGTGTCCTTAACCAGCTCGGCCAGACGTAAGGGCTTTTTATCCAGCGTCAGCGTGCTCGTTTCGGCAATCGACAGTTGATAAATATCGCCGACCAGCTGGTTTAAACTGGCGATCCGCTTTTGCATCCGCTCGTAGGACTTTTCGTCCGGCGTCAATACGCCGTCCTGCATGGCCTCCAGCTGCACCTTGATCATCGAGATGGGGGTTCTGAGATCATGGGTCACTTCCGCCAACAGCTTGTTTTTTTGCGTCATCAGTTCAGACATCATTTCCGCCCGCTCGACGGCCTGTTGCCGCTCCAGTTGCTGGTACTGCTTGCGCTTGGCAATGCGAAGCTGCCAGCGGAACACCGCATACGCCAGCAGCAGCGTGCCGAGAATGACCACTCCCTTGAACCACAAGGTTTGATAAAACTTCGGCAGCACAATGACGGAGATGCGCTTGGCCGGCTCGCTCCAAACGCCGTTGCGGTTACTGCCCTGCAGCACCAACTGGTATTTGCCCGGCGGCAGTGCCGTATAACGCACCTGACGAATGTCCCAGGGAGTGCCGATCCATTTTTCATCATAACCAAGCAGTTGGTAGCGGTAGCGGTTTTGCTCCGGCTGCGAAAAATCGAGCGCTGAAAAGCGCAGCGACAGCTCTTTGTTGTCGGGCTGCAGCTGCAGGGTCGGATTGACGGGGTCGAGCCGTACCGGCGTTTCATCTACCTGAGCGGAAGTGACCACCAAGGGGGCGTTATAATCCCAGCGCGGCGCGACCTGCGTGTCGAACAGCATGATGGCGCTCGGCGTGGCATATAAATAATGCTGCGCGTCCAACTTAAAAAACGTTTTTCCGCGCCCGCTCAAAATACTGCCGTCGCGACTCGACAATTCACCGATAAGCTCGCCTTGCGGCCCCATCTTTCGCGACGGACCGATCATCAGGGTGCCATCGGGATTGGGCAACAGCATTTCTTCCAACAACACCCGTTCGAAAATCTGCGGCGCCACCGGCGAAAAGTGTTTTTCTGTTTTCTCGTCATGCGCCAGCCGATAGAGCCCGCCCCGGGTATAAACCAGTAATTCGCTCTGCGCATTTTCGAAAACTTGCAGAATATAATTGTCCTTAAGCGTGCCGTTTGTTCCCTTGTCGGCGCTGAACAGGGTGACCTGCTTTTCACCGGCTTCCACCACCCCGAGCGCATTGGTGGTGCCCACCCAGAGGCGGTTTTTGCCGTCCACATAGAGCGAACGGACGAATGAAATAAAGGGTTTGCCGTTTTCTGCGAGCGGAACCGAGAATACTTGTGATGCGAGATCGTAATACACCAGGCCGCGATCCGTGCCGATCCAGAGTTCGCTCCCCTGCCCCTTCACCAGGTTATAAACAAACACGCCCTGATTTTTGCTGAGCGGCAGGGTTAATTCCGACATCACCCGGCCGTCGGCTCCCACATGTAAGATGGTACCGTTGGTGGTGCCGAACCAAAACGAGCCGTCCGCATTGGCAATTCCCCCGGCCAGCGGCGAGTCCTCATATTGCGCCGAGCTAATAAACGGCGCGGCGCTGCCCGTTGAAAGGTTGACCCGATACGCTTTTTCCGAGGTCAACACGAGGATGTTGCTGTCGTCCAGCCGAAGGACATTATGGATAAATGACGCAAATACCGCCTCCAGCGCGGGGCTGTAGCGATCAAGCAGCTGAAATTGCTGTGAATCCGGCGCGTAAAACTGAAGTCCGTATTCATTAACACCGAACCAGATAAGGCCCGACCTGGAAGTAAGCATCGGATATACGGTGCTGTTTCTAAGACCGAATTCATCCATCAAGTTCCCGGTAAGCACCTTGAGCAGGGCGCCGCTTTGCGCATCACGCACCTCGACACCATCATAGCCGGAAATCCAGATCTGCCGTCTCTGTCCCGGCCGCGCGTTGGCTTCGACAATGGAGGTGTTGATCGCCTGCGCACGCGCTTTGTCATCGGCAATGGCGCGTACGATTCGAGTATTCGGTTCAATCAGGAAGGTACCCTGGCGCTGGGTTGCCACCCAAATGCGCCCGTCACTGGCAC
>JBNKEN010000083.1:0-2362 GCA_050288805.1 Pseudoalteromonas sp. | reverse complement strand
GACAACCTCGCCCAGGATATCGGTTAAACGGTCAGCACTGTATTGCTCATCAATATACTCAATATATTCTTTACGCGCCTGTTCTGTCTTCGCATAACAGATATCGTAAATACTGAAGCTTAAGCTTTTAGTTAAGTTATTGAAACCGTGTAGTTTAATTTTGTCAAATGGCTTGTTCACATTTAACCAACCTTAACGTAAACCAAATTGCCCGCGCTGCGGCAGGAATGAAAGATCGCGGATTTTATACGAAATTCCCCCTGCGAAAAAGCGTTATTTGTCACCCTTGTGCGATCACTTCATGGCTGTGGGTAATTTCCACTGTTTTATCAAGCATTAAGGCGACTGAACAATATTTCTCAGCAGAAAGTTGTACCGCTCGTGCAAGATGCTTTTCCGACACATCACGGCCGGTCACCACGAAATGCAGATTAATTTTGGTGAATACCCTGGGTGCACTTTCGGCACGCTCTGCGCTCAGTTTCACCTCGACGTTGCTGAAGTCTTGTTTGGCTTTTTGCAGTATGCTGACCACGTCCACCGACGAGCAGCAACCGGCAGACATCAGCACCATTTCCATCGGGCTCGGAGCCGCACTGTCACAACCGGCGTCAAACACCACGTTGTGGCCTGAATTGGAGAGCCCTAAAAAGGTATTGCCGTCGACCCACTTCACACTTGCTTGCATTGATTTTTCTCTGTATTGATTTACACCGAGCCATGATTGTAAGCGCAAACGAACAAGGTGCAACAGAAAACGTTCGATGGCGGGCGCCGAGGAGATTTACGCTCAGCCCTGCTCGCCGATGGCTGAATCGAACAAGTTTTTCACCAGGCCGGAGAATTCCTCGATAAATTCGCGCTGCTCTACGGTTACCGGTTGATTGACCACGCTGGAAAGGACCTCTTGCAGGTCGTAGACGATACCGTCGACTTCGCGCACTATCTGGCTGCGCTGCTCGGTATCCAGTTCGGTATGCTGCTCGCACAGCGTCATGACATGTTCGGCGATAATGTCTTCGATCAGTTCCATCACCTTGGGGGCGCCGGGCTTAACCTCTCCCGGTTTTTCGAATAATGCCAGGTGCTGCGTCAGATACATGATGAGTTCATCATATCCTTGCCGATCTAAAACCATTAATTTGCCTTTATTTTTTATATTTAGGTAGACGTATCTAATGATTTAAGCAGAAAGCCTGGCTAAATTCTACCCCGAGCGTTCGGGGGGCGGAAAAAAAGCAGCTGTCGCTGCTTTTCTGTTACTCCAGGCTGAGTCCCGGGCTTAGTTGCCCTGGCAGTGCCACCCTTTCCAGTTCCACCGAGGCCACCGGATAGGCGCAGTAATCCGCCGCATAGTAGGCACTCGCCCTGTGGTTGCCTGACGCGCCTATGCCGCCGAACGGCGCAGCACTGGAGGCGCCGGTAATCGGACGGTTCCAGTTGACGATACCGGCGCGAATACGGCGTAGGAAGCGCTCATAGTCGGCAGGGTTGTCCGACAGCAATCCGGCCGACAAACCGTAGCTGGTTTCGTTGGCCTTTTCGATTGCCGCATCGAAATCCGTATAGCGGAATACCTTCAGCAACGGACCGAAGTGCTCCTCATCGGGGAAATCGGCGATATCAGTACACTCGATAATGCCGGGCGTGACAAAGCCGGTTCCCGGCGTCTGTACCAGTTCCACCAGCACCTTACCGCCAAGCGAAACCAACTGCTCTTGCGCCGCCACCATACCTGCCGCCGCGCGCTCGGAAATCATCGAGCCCATGAACGGCTGATCTTCGGCATCGAAGTCGCCGACCTTAATGGCCTTGGTCGCCTTGATCAAGCTTTCCAGTATCGCATCCCCTTCGGCACCGACCGGCAGGAACAGCTTACGGGCGCAGGTACAGCGCTGACCGCTGGAAATAAATGCCGACTGGATAATATCGTGCACAACGGCCTTCACATCGGCAGCGTCTTTCACGATAAGCGGGTTGTTACCGCCCATTTCCAGCGCCAGAATTTTGCCCGGCTGACCGGCGAACTGCTCGTGCAGCAAATGGCCGGTGCGCGACGAACCGGTGAAGAACAGGCCGTCGATTCCCGGGTGCGCGGCCAGCGCCTTACCGGTTTCAACTTCACCCTGCACCAGGTTGATAACGCCGGCGGGCAGGCCTGCCCGTTGCCACAGCTTGAGAGTTTCTTCCGCCACCTTGGGCGTCAGTTCCGAGGGTTTGAATACCACGGTATTGCCGGCCAATAGAGCGGGCACTATATGCCCGTTCGGCAGGTGACCCGGGAAATTATAAGGCCCGAACACGGCCACCACGCCATGTGGCTTGTGGCGGATCCAGGCGCGCCCCTGTGGCATCGGGTTTT
>JBNKEN010000082.1:0-8945 GCA_050288805.1 Pseudoalteromonas sp. | reverse complement strand
AACTGTAGTCATTGCCCTGCAGACGACCGAAAAGCTGTTCGCTGAAGGCCCGGTTGATGTCAAATATTTGACCAAAGCGAGCCTGTTCCGGGTGCACCAACTGGCTTTGCGTTACGGCAACCTGTTTACTGAAGTGTGCCGCCGCGCAGGCGGTTGGTTCACTGAATATCTCCAGCCTGAGAGTCATGCTGAGCTGATCACCGCTGCGCTGCTCGTCGAGAATAACCACGTTCTGTACTTCGCCTTGCGCGCGCAGTTTAAGCTGATCCTGCGTCACTACACCATTGGCTATTTCCTGGATGCTGGTGACCGAGGCGCCGGAAAACATCAACGCCTGTTTGACCGCGTCTTCAACCGCCCTGGTTTGCGCGGCTTTTACGTCACCGTTTTTGATCGTTGCCTGCCCCGTCGCTTCGTACCATTCGGCAGACGCCAGGGCCGGTTGCAGCAGGAACAGCAAATATACAATTGCTCTCATAGTAAATAGTCGGGTTGTGCATACGTTGTTTTCATTAAAGCAATTTGTATACCAGCTCAACGGGCTTGATGCGCTTTGTTGGCATTGTTCGTGCATAAAATTTTTCAATCGACGGTGAATTTGGATCCCTAACATGAAGCTGAACACGTTATTGTTATTTACGCTGCTGGCGGCGCTGAGCGGTTGTTCTACATTCTACGACAAGTATGTCGAGTACGACTACGTGCGACCCGACAGTTATCCGGTGCTGAAGGCGGTGGGTTATGCCACCATCAGCTTACAGCCGGGACAAACTGCCGAGCAGCAGCAGCTGATGGCGATTAAGGCGTCAAAGCTTGAGGCCTATCGTGAGCTGACCGAGCAGGTGTACGGGCAAAAGATATCATCCAATACCACGGTAGCCTCCTCAATCGCTCAAAATGACGTTTTGCAAAGTAAGGTCACCGGGTTGATCCGCGGCGCACGGGTGATGAAAACCTATGCGGTAGGCGACACCTATGCCACCGAATTGGAGCTGGACATGAAACTGGTGAATGATCTCTACATCGGCGAGGTCAAACCGCGCGTTATCAAGCGAGTGACCTATTACTGAGATGAACTGGACTGCGTCTTCTACTCAGCTTAATATTAGGAGTCTGATAAATATAAAATAATAGGCAGCTCCCGGCGCATGGTGTTTTTTGGGGCTGCGCCGGAGATTGAGTGTTACGCAGCGTATTTTCCCGAACAAAAAAGACCACCCGTTGGCTGCTTAGCCTGGGCTCTTTATTGTTTTGGGGCGCTGCCGCACAAGTTTCCATGGACTTTAACCTGTTCAACAGCCTGCTTTACCGGGAATACGGGGAAGCGCGCGTTAAGGTCGGCCTGGAGTGGCAGCAAACGTTGGATCAGGCCAAGTCCTTGCCAGAATATCAACAGGTTGCTTTAGTAAATCAGTTTTTTGCCCGTAATCTGCGTTATCGCACCGATCACGAGCTTTGGGGGCAGGAAGACTATTGGGCAACGCCCCTGGAAACCTTGGGGCGTGGTTTGGGCGACTGCGAAGATTATGCCATCGCCAAATACATTTCATTGCGTACCTTAGGTATTACCGACGATAAGCTGAGGCTTATATACGTCAAGGCAAAACGCCCGGACGGTAGCAGTCTGGCTCATATGGTGCTTGGCTATTATCCTCTCAACGGGCGGGAGCCCATTATCTTGGACAGTCTGGTGACGGCCTTGCTACCGGCTTCCAAGCGCATCGATTTAAGCCCCGTTTTCAGTTTTAACAGCCAGGGATTGTGGAGCACAACCTCGACCCAGAGCATTGCCAGTCCCACTGCGCGTTTGTCTCGTTGGCGTAATGTTCTGCAACAAACCCGGTTACAAGGAGTCTCATGGTGAAGACGTTATTCCACCGCTACTTTCGCTCTGTCAGTCTGGCATTGCAGCTCACCTCCGCCGTCTTGTTTGTGACATTGGTGAGTTTCCTGAGTAGTGTATTTATCAGTACGTTATCGGTGAAGACTTCTTTCGAACAAGAGCTTTATCTGAAGAACCTGGACAATGCCAACGGGCTGGCGATGCTGCTAAGTCAGATGGATAAAGATCCGGTGGAATTGGAACTGCTCATTTCGGCAACCTTCGATACCGGCCATTATCTGCTGATCGAACTGAAGAATCCGGAAGGGGATTCGATGGTGAAAAGAGAATATAACGGTGAAGAAGCGGCTTCGTCACCGGCTTGGTTTAATCGCTTGATACAGTTCGATATCGCCCCCGGTGTTGCACAGATAAGTGACGGCTGGCAGCAATACGGCACCCTGTACGTTAAAAGTCAGGTTGATTTTACCAAGGAGGCCTTATGGCAGAGTACCCTGCGCCTGACGTTGGCATTCCTGGTGTTGGGTTGTGTCGCGGGCATTGCAACCTTGTGGGCGATGGCGCGGATCCTTAACCCGCTAAAAGATGTGATCCTTCAAGCCCGGGCATTCGGCGAAAAACGCTTTATTCAGATCCGAGAGCCGGCTACCAAAGAATTTGCTGCGGTTGTTCGTTCGATGAACACCTTGGCCGAGCGTTTCAGCCAGATGATGGATGAGGCGAACCGGCGCCTGGAGAAAATTAAATACCAGGCCGAACATGATGATGAGACGTTGCTGGCGCGGCGCGATTATTTCTTGGATTCGCTCAAGCAGAGCCTGGGTTCTGGCATGGAAGTAAAAAATGCGGCGCTCGTGATGTTCAGGCTGGAAAACCTGGATGAACTGATCCATCGCTTCGGCCGTGCCTCCTGCATCAAGCAGTTGCGAGAATTCAGCGAACAGTTACTGGCATTTTTCGAGGCGCTCGAAAATCAGGATGTCACCAGTGAGGTAGGGCGACTCAATCACACCGATTTCGCGATTTATCTCGACGATACGGCGACCATAGATCAACTACAGAATCATATCGCTCAGCTGATGCTGGAAAACATCCGCCGTTATCCGCAAAGTTATTTTGAGATCCGGCATGCCGCCGTATACGTGGAGCCGGGAGATACGCATTCCACCTTGTTGGCGCGAGCCGATCATGCACTGACACAAGGCCTGACAGAGCAGGTTGCTGCGACCAAAGAACATGACTGGAAGGCCGCCATCGAAGAGGCGTTGGCCAAGCGGGAGATGGAGTTCAGCTGGCAGCCAGTGAGCGGGTTCGCAGGCGAGGTTCTTCATCATCAGTTGGGGGTGCAACTTCGACTCGAAGGGGAATGGCGTTCGTTCGGCTTTTATGCGCCGTTGCTGTTAAATACCGGGTTGTTCTGTCAGTTTGACTGGAGCGTTGTGCGCCGGGTTTCAGCCCTGCTGGAGCAAGACACCGGCAAGGGGGAGATCGCCATTGAACTGTCTGCCCAGACCCTGGCGGATGAAATTACCTTGGCCAGTATTTTCACCTACCTCAGTACACTACGCAGCGTGACATCCTTTGTTTGTTTTGAGGTGAACGAATCCGTTGCAGTTGAGCTGCCGCGCGAATGGAACGAGGTATGCCGTCAGGCGAAACTGCTGGGCATCAAGCTGGGACTCAGAAGAGCCGGAAACCAGTTGACTCAACTTGCCAAACTGCAGGAACAAGGGCTTGATTATATTAAAATAGACGGTTCGCTGGTGCATAACCTGGCCGGTTCGCCGGAAAAACAGGCTTATCTGAGGGAGATTTGCCAGTTCACACGTACCTTAGGGATCAAGGTGTTGTCTCATTCCGGTGCGTCGCCGCAAGAATTGGAGTTGCTTGAGCAGTTGGGTTTTGCGGGTAAGGTCGATTCTTCGCAGGACGAGGCGGGCCATTAATCAAGCAGCGGCCGTCAACGTCCCTTGACGGCCATCATCAGTTGCATTCTGTCCTTGACCCCGAGTTTTTGGAAAATAGAGGTCAGGTGCTGCTTTACGGTGCGTTCGGAAATAAACAGACGCTCTGCAATTTCCTTATTGAGCGCGCCGTCGCAGACCAGATGCGTCACTTCTCTTTCACGTTTGCTCAGCGCCTCAAGATTACAGCCAGTCGCCCGATTGAAGGCGACGCTAAGCACGCCGACGAGGTTCGGCAGCATTCTGCCTGGCAGCCATAGCGCACCGCTGGTAACGGTTTCAACCGCCTGTTCGATAATTTTAGCGGTGGCAAACAGTTCGATGTAGCCGTGAGCGCCGCAGTTGAACGCATTATTCAATTCTTCAACCTTGAGTTCCCGACTCATCACAAGCACCTGCGCGTTTCGCGCGCTTAAGGTTTTCACCATTTCCTGCCAGTTTTCCATTCCGGCCAGCACCAGGGCGACGCACTCGTCGGGTAGCTCATCGGGCACCGTTTCGAGAATGGTCACGGGGTAGCTCAGCTGTTGCCATTGCGGCGATTGCAGATAAGGTTCTGTGATAATGATTAAGTGTCTGCTCATCGTTCTGTCATTGCCTGGGAAGTCGCTCTTAGAATAGGTTTCAGCAGGTATTCGAGCACGGTTTTTTTGCCCGTGATGATATCTACCTGGGTGATCATGCCGGGGATGATACTGAGATCCTGTGAAAACTGGTTTTGGTCGGTTTTGAGCCTGACCAGATAATAAGTGTTGTCCTTTTCGTCCGTGATGGTATCTGCGCTGATAAGCACAACTTTTGCCGTCATACCGCCGTATATTGCGAAATCGTATGCGGTGAATTTGACCATCGCCGGTTGGCCCGGGTGCAGGAAGGCGATGTCCTTTGGCAGTATCTTGGCCTCGATAATCAGTTGGTCATCGAGGGGAATAATTTCCAAGATATCGCTGCCCGGTTGCAATATGCCGCCGACGGTATTAACCAGCAAGCGTTGCACAGTTCCCTTGACCGGCGAACGAACTTCGGTTTGTGCTACGCGATCGGCAAGGCCCGCCTCGCTTTGCCTCAATGCTTCCAATTTCAGGATAGAATCGGACAATTCTGAGTTCCAGCGGTTCAGCATCGACAGTTCGACTTCCGAGATTTTGTTCGCAGCCTCTTCGATGGCCGCGAGGTTTCGGTTGATAACCGCCTGGGTCCGCTTAAGTTCACCCCTGATGTCCACGGCCTGACGTTCGAGCCTGATAATGTCGATATCGGAGACCGCGCCCGAGCGCAGCAGGGGACGGGTGACCTCAAGTTCTCTGTCTATCAGCACAAGGTTTTCCGTGTACTGTTCGCGGGCGGCAAATGCCTCCTTCAGATCGTGTTGGCGCTGTTCCTGTTGCTTTTTCTGGATATTGATTTGCTTTTCCAGCTCCCGTTTGTTGCTCACGTAAAGCTCTTGTTCGTGGGCCACGATTTGCGGCGCATCTTTTTCAAACTCGGGTTCGAAAATCAGCGGCTTTTTCTGCGCCAGGGCACGAAGCCTTGCAACCTGGGCGCTCAGTATCTGAAACTTTGCATGGCTTTCTCGCAGGTTAGCCTGAAAGCGCGTGGGGTCCAGCTTTACCAGAATATCCCCCGAATTGACGATTTGCCCTTCGTGTACGCGAATTTCGTCGACCATGCCGCCATCGTAAGATTGTATCACCTGGAGTTTTTGCGACGGGATCACCTTGCCTTCGCCTCGTGCAACTTCGTCCAGTTCGGCAAAGGCAGACCAAAGTAACAACAGCAGCGTGGCCGCCAGGATCAGGTAAAGCAGGCTTCTTGCGCTGGCCGGTTCCTGTTGGATCCGTTCCCACTGGGCGTCGACGACCCAATCTTGATTGTTCGGTGGAGTCAGCCAGTGCCCGAAGAGCGACTGCAACACGCGGCTTTCCTTCGGGGAAGCCTTGTTGATTGCTCGCTGGAGCCTTTCAAAACTGCGTTGTTCGCGAGTCTGTGGTTTTTTTTCCATACTCGTCGGCTCCCTATGACGCCTGCTGTGCAGCGGGTTTGCTTAACGACGCGAGGACTTGTTCCTTGCCGCCATCGGCAAGGATTTTTCCGTTGTCGACGATGATGATGCGATCCACCAATTCAAGTAAGGATGTTTTGTGGGTCACCAGGATCAGGGTTTTTCCCACGCTTATTTCTTTCAGATTGGCGATAATTTTCGCTTCGCTGTTGTGGTCCAGCGAGGCGGTCGGTTCATCGAACAGCATCAGCGGCGGATCGTTGATCATTGCCCGGGCGATCGCAACGGCCTGGCGCTGTCCTCCGGAAAGCAATCGCCCTTGTTCACCCACCTGAAGGGAGAATCCCTCCGGATGCTGATTGATAAGCGGCATCAAGCCGGCGATTTCCGCTGCCTGGACGACCTGTTCGTCATGGGCACACCAGGTTGGCAGGGCGATATTCTCTTTCAACGTTCCGAAGAAAAGGCTGACGTTTTGTGGCACATAGCCGATGTTGTGGCGAAGTTGCGCCGGATCGATCTGGCCGAGTTCGATGCCATCGAGCAGAATGGATCCTGCGGTCGGTTGGTAGAGGCCCAGCATCAGCTTTTCCATGGTGGTTTTACCCGACCCGTTGCGTCCGAGGATGGCGACCCGTTCACCGGCTGCGATCTTAAATGATATGTTTTCGAGCGCATTCGGTTGCTTGTCATCGTATTTGAACCAGACGTTCTTGAATTCAATGTCGCCGTGCAGGGCGGGGTGACTGATCCATTCCTTACCTGGCGGGCGTTCGACCGGCTTGGCCATGATTTCATTGAGCGATTCCATGGCGATACTGGCATGATGGTATTGAGACAGCACCGCGGCACTTTGCCCTATCGGGGCCATGGCGCGAGACGACAACAGGTAGGCTGCGATAAGCCCGCCCTGGCTCAAATCGCCTTCAAATACGGCATAAACACCGATCAGTATGATGACGACCCCGACACACTGTTGCACCCACATTGCGGCATTGCCGATGGATGCGGCCAGCAGGCGGTTCTGGGCATTGGTTCTGGCGAGAAAAACGGAATTATTCTCCCAGGATGCCTGGGTCTTGTGTTCGCAGTGAAAGGCTTTGATGTCGTCCAGGTTGTTGAGCGCTTCAACCAGCACGGCACTGCGCATCGAGCCGGCCTTCATGGTTTGTGAAGACAGTTCTTCGAGGCGACCGTGAACCGTCAGGGTATAACCGATCAGCAGCACTGCACCGGCCAGAATGGGTAAGATCAAGGCCGGGCTTATCAGGGCGATAACAAGCAGATAGAGCAGTACGAAGGGAAGATCCACTAACGCGAGTAGGGTAAAGGAGCTGAAAAAACTTCTTACCGCTTCAAACGACTGAATATTGTTGGCAAAGGCACCGGTTGCGGCTGGCCGGTTCTTGAGCTGCATGCTGAGCACCCGTTCCAAAATCGCCGAGGAAACCTTGACATCAATGCGGCTCGCCGCCAGTTCGACGAAATAGGCGCGTACCATGCGCAGTGCAAGATCGGCAGTCAGCGCGATCAGTACGCCGATGGCCAATACCCAGAGCGTTTCTTTGGCCTGGTTCGGCACGACCCGGTCGTATATGTTCATGACGAACAGCGGCATCGCGATGGCGAAAAAGCCTAGCGCAAGCGCGGCCACCACAACGTCGCGATAAAGGCCTCGGCATTCGCGAACCACGCCCCAAAACCAGTCGTCCTTATCGTGCTTTTGCAAAATGGGGGCTCGAGCGTCAAACTCGAATTCAGGCCGGGCGTAAATTACCGAACCGCTGGCCTGTACGCTCAGCTCCTTAAGCGATTGGGTGACTTCACTGTCGCCGAGTTCAGGGTATATAACGCGGATTTGGTCATTGGCCGGATCGACGCCGGTAACGACACAGGCCCGGTTTCCCGTCATCAGCAAAATGGCAGGTAACAACGCGGGATTGAGATCTGCGGGTTGTCGCTCCAGAATGCGGGTGGTAAACCCCACTCGTTTGGCTGCGCGTGCAAACGAAGAAGGGGCAAGGCGTCCTTCCTCTAGGGGAAGGCCCGACAACACGGCTTCGCGAGAGAGCTTGCGCTGGTGGCTGGTGCAGATTATCTCAAGACAATCGAGCAAAATGCCACCGTGATTTTCCAGTTCTGTCTTATCCATACTGACCCTTGCTTAAGCAGCTTAAAGACTAGAGGTCGTTGTCAAACGGGTTTGCTTGCGCAGGCGTGGAGGTTTCCGCGCTGATTTTGGCTTCTATCCTTCGGTTCAGCGCATTCGCGCGTACCGAAATTTCCTTCACTATCGGCATGTCGATGCCGTAACCGAGCGAAGTGACTCGCGAAGGGGCAATGCCAAACTTGTTGATCAGGATTTGCGCAACCGCAAACGCACGGCGTTCTGATAACTTTTTGTTGTAAATGGGTTCGCCGTCCAAAGAGGCGTGGCCCTGTATTTCAACTTTTTTGTCGGGATATTTGCGCATGAAATCGGCCAGTCGCTCAATTTCCTGCAGGTATTCAGAGCGCACCTCTGCCGAATCGGCCAAAAAGGGAATGCCTATCTCTACGCTTTCGGTATGGCGACTGTAAAGGGTGCAACCCTCCGCATCCACCGGCGTCATGGCGGGGGTTGACGGGCATTTGTCGTCAGCATCCGGAACGCCGTCGCCGTCGCTGTCGGTCGGCGCACTGAATTGCATGACCGGCGCAGGCGCTAATTCTGGCAACTTCAGGTTTCCAGGCACGGCAACGACATTGCGGTAGGCATTGTCGTTACGCTCTTTTTGGCGAAGAAAATCGTTATGTGCCAGGGTGGCCGATATATCTACCTTGGGACACAGTTGGTCGCGCGCATGTTCAAGCGGCGTATCGGTCAGTTCGCTTAACGAGGGGAGTTTATCCGGTGCAACGCTCAGGGCGCCCAACAGTGAGCCCATTTCCGCCTGGGCGGTAAGAACGTTGGAGAATTTGTCATATTCCGCTATGACGTAGGCGCGGCTTGACTGGAATGATTCGTTTTCTGCATCGAGTACATCCAACAGCGTACGTTGGCCAATATCGAATTGATCTTTATAGGCCGTTTTAACTTGTTCCGAGGCCTCTTTATGTTGTTGCAGAGCCGGTAGTTTGCTGGTCAAGATGTGAA
>JBNKEN010000081.1:0-8742 GCA_050288805.1 Pseudoalteromonas sp. | reverse complement strand
AATGCCCCACTTTCATGACCAAACAATTCGCTTTCGAGCAGGTTTTCGTTAAGCGCTGCACAGTTAAGCTTTATATAGTTTTGATCCCAACGCTTAGATAAGAAGTGCAAACGGGCTGCAATAAGTTCTTTACCTGTACCGCGCTCACCAATAATAAGAACTGGCTTTTCTAAACTTGCTAGTTGCGAAACTTGATCAAGCACACTTAAAAAACTGTCAGATTGGCCGAGTAAATTATCCTGTTGGCGAAATTGGCTCATATTCCCTAACTCTTAGTCATTTTTACTAAGATCTAGTGTATTTTATTATTTACGGGAACAAAAGGGATTTCTGATTATTATTTAACTCATTGAAATAGTTGATGTATGATGGGTTATTAAAAGTTGGCAAGCTATTTGAAGTATCTCTGCCAGAGATAAGTCAAACAGACATATTGAGGTAAAGATTATGGGAATTTTCTCACGTTTTGCAGATATCGTGAATTCGAATATCAACTCGCTTTTAGACAAGGCGGAAGATCCGGAAAAAATGGTTCGCCTGATCATTCAGGAAATGGAAGACACCCTGGTTGAGGTTCGCTCAACCTCGGCCAAGACCCTGGCGGAGAAAAAGGAATTGCAGCGCCGCGTTGAAGGCTTGAAAGGTGAAGTCGACGGCTGGCAGGAAAAAGCGGAACTTGCGCTCAGCAAGGACCGGGAAGATCTGGCGCGTGCAGCCCTGATTGAAAAGAAAAAGGCGGCCGATGCGGTCGAGGCGGTGGAAAAAGAGCTGGCCCATGTCGATGAGCATATCGGCAAGCTGCAACAGGAAATCGCCACCTTGCAGGAAAAGCTGGCCGATGCCAAGGCGAGACAAAAAGCCATCGTGCTGCGCCAGCGCTCTGCCGAATCACGCCTTGAGGTGAAAAAGGCGCTCGACAGCAATAAGGTCGACAATGCCCTCGCCCGTTTCGAACGTTACGAAAGTAAGATCGATGGACTAGAATCTCAGGTAGAATCTTACGAGCTTGGCAAAAAGTCGCTGGCCGACGAGATTGCCGAATTACAGCAGGACGAGCATATAGACGACGAGCTGGCCGCGCTGAAGAAAAAAATGGCCGCACCGGCCAAGGCTAAGAAATAACAGTCATGGAAAGGAGGCATACGCCTCCATATTGAAGCAGACGACACAGGTATAACGGGAGAGTATGATGAACGTATTGGAAGCCCCCATCATTATCTTTATGGTGATAGTGGCGCCTTTATGGCTGATACTGCACTATCGCAGCAAGAAACAAGTCAGCCAGGGCCTCAGTGAACATGAACACAGACAACTGACCGAGCTTGCCAACAAGGCCGAAAAAATGGCCGAGCGAATCGAAACGCTGGAATCCCTGCTCGACCAGGAGTCTCCTCAGTGGAGAAGCAAGGTATGAGCGAGAAGAAAAGAGAACTTTACCGCGACCCGGAGCGAGGCAAAATCGCCGGAGTGTGTGCGGGCCTCAGCGATTACTTCAACATGGAGCTGTGGCTGGTACGTATATTGTTCGTGACCGCCGTATTGCTCGCCGGGGGACCGCTGTTCGTGGTTGTCTATATCGCGGCCTGGTTTATTCTGGATAAGAAACCCGGCAGTGAGGGGGCATCGAAGCAAAGCGAGGCGGTTAAAAAGGAACATCTTGACCCGGTAGAAGTGAAATTCAAGGTCT
The DNA here is from genome assembly GCA_050288805.1 of Pseudoalteromonas sp. Lineage (GTDB taxonomy): Bacteria > Pseudomonadota > Gammaproteobacteria > Enterobacterales > Alteromonadaceae > Pseudoalteromonas. The sequence goes on along the minus strand of JBNKEN010000081.1, from coordinate 7,055 downwards.
GGCAGAAGGGGGAACCACCCCGACGCGCCCTGAAGGATCTGAAAGATTACCTGGGTAATTTGGATGGCCGGGTCCAGAACATGGAGCGGTACGTAACCTCACCGGAATTTACCGTCAGTCGCGAAATCGACAAATTATAATTGAATCAAAATGTAGCAGCTTAGGCTGCTACCTTTATTTATGGCGCCCCAATTGTTACAACATACCTTATTTGAAAACTACGTGGCGAAGGCCGAAAAGCTGTTGCACCGCGGACTGGACCGTCATCTTACACTCGCAGTGACCGGTTTGAGCGGCAGCGGTAAAACCGCCTTTATCAGCGCGCTGGTTAAGCAACTGACCAGCCAGGCAAGCGAACAGAACCTGCCGTTTTTCGAGGTGGTGCGAAGCGGACGTCATATCGCCACCACCCAGGTGCCGCAACCGGCACTGGCGATCCCCACCTTTAAGTATCGTGAAGCCATGGGTTGCCTGCTTGGCGAGCCGCCGAGCTGGCCGCCGTCCACCGAGCGAATCAACACCCTGCGTCTGGCCATTCGCTACCGCCCAAAAAGCGGGTTGCGGGCACAGCTGACCGAGCAGTCGACCCTGTATCTGGATCTGGTGGATTACCCGGGCGAGTGGTTGCTCGACTTACCCATGATGGAACAAACCTTTGCCCGCTGGAGCGCGCTGCAATACGAGCAGCTGACAAAGGCGCCGCGCAGCGAATACAGCCGCGAGTTTATTGCCGAAGTGGAACAGCTGGATTTGTCGGCGCCCGTTGACGAAGCCAAGTTGGAGAAGCTCGCCTCCCTGTACCAGAGCATGCTGCAAAGGTTGAAAAAGGAAACCCACCTGGCGCTGTTGCAGCCGGGTCGCATGTTGATGCCGGGCGATCTGGCCGGTGCGCCGCTATTGAAATTCTTCCCCGTACCGCACGTAGAAGACGGGGAGGGCGAGGCTGATTCCAATCTGGCGCACCTGAACCAGCGTTTCAGCGCCTACGTAAAACAGGTGGTGCGGCCCTTCTATCAGGACTATTTCTGCCATTTCGACCGCCAGATAGTGCTGGTCGATCTGCTCGGGGCGCTGAACGGCGGCTACGCGGTGTTTGAAGAGCAGGCCGAGGTGATCAACCGGCTGCTCAATTATTTCAGTTACGGCGAGCGTGGCCTGCTGCAGCGCCTGTTCAGCCCGAAAATAGACAAGCTGTTGTTTGCCGCCAATAAATCCGACCATGTGGGGGCGTGTTATCACAAGGATCTGGCACTGTTGCTGGCCGACTTGGTTCACGAGCCGCAAAACCGTCTGAAGTTTGAGGGGATCAGTATCGAAACCATGGCGATGTCATCCATCTGTGCCACCCGCACCCGTTCCCTGATGGAGAACGGTGAAACCCTGCATTGTGTGGACGGCACACCGCTCGGTGAAGAAAGGCCGATCACCTATCTGCCGCCGCAACCGCCGGCGCACCGGCTGAAAAAAAGCGAGTGGCCAACGCAGGGATTCGATTTCCTGTCGTTTGCGCCCATGCCGTCGGAAAACGGACAATTGAGCCATATTAGGCTAGACCACGTGCTGCAGTTTTTGCTCGGAGACAAGCTGTTATGACGATAGATAAACCCGAGTTGCAGTCGGGACGCAGGATCCTGTTGGAGGAAGACTCGATTCCAATCGGTGAAGAACTGAAAACGGCGCGGCGTATCGACGCACCGGCCACCCTGGAGGTTGCCCCCGAATTGAACGTGGTCGATATCTCGCCCGTCTACCAGCCGCCGCGAAGGCGCTGGCTGAAGCGACTGTTTTTCGTGACGCTAACGGGTGCCATGGGCTATGAGGCGCTCGATACCGTGCTCGGCGGCTGGCAGGTGTCGCCGCTGCTTGGCACGCTTTATGGCCTCGCCATCGCATCGGGCCTGGTGTTGTTGGGCGGGATCCTATGGCGTGAATTCAGGGCGCTCAGAAATCTCAAGCGCAATCAATTGCAGCGCAACGAGGCCGAGCGCCTGTTGAGCAGTGAACAGGTGGGGGAGGCCATGCCCTGGCTGGAAAAACTCAACGCCGTTCGGCCCGTTGCCGGATTTGACGGCTTTCGGGAAAAGGTGAAGGGGCATTTCTCCGACAGGGAAATCATGCAGCTGTACCGCGATACCTTATTGTCCAGCCAGGACGAACGGGCGCAAAGGTTGATCAAGCGCTATGCGGTCGAATCGGGCCTGTTGGTGGCGTTGAGTCCCCTTGCGGTGGTAGATATGCTGGCGGTGCTTTGGCGTGGAACCCGGTTGATCGAGAAAATTAGCGCCCTGTATGGTTTGCGCCTCAGCTATGTTTCGCGCATTCGCTTGTATCGCATGCTGGCCAAACAAATGCTGTTTGTCGGTGCGACCGAACTGGTCTCCGATCTGGCCGCCACCGCGCTTGGCGCCGAGTTGATCGGCAAGCTCTCGGCACGGGCCGCCCAGGGGATCAGCGCCGGGATCCTGACCGCCCGGATCGGCCAGCAGGCGATGGCGCTCAGCCGTCCGCTGCCGATGCTGGAGAACCGCGCAAGCCTGTTGCGGGACGTGAGCCAATCTTTGCTCGGACGCCTGGTGGTGCGCAAGGAGCAGAAAGAAGAACAGCTTTAGTTTTTAGGGTTGCAAACTAATCTTTACAGCTTTGCAACCCGCATCACATTCCGCTTAGCCGTCTTCCCATCCGGGATGCTTGTGTCCTTGGCCTCGCTCGCCTTAAGTTTCGTCTATCGTATAAAAATAACAAAAGAAACCAGAGAGCAAACTGATGACGAACAAGCATTACGCCGACAGTACCAAATGCATACACGGGCCGAACGAGCGCCAGGATCCTCACGGCGCCCTGACGACCCCGCTATACCAAAGCTCCACCTTCGTATTTGAAAACGCGGCCCAGGGCGCGGCGCGATTTGCCGGCGAAGAGGGCGGCTATATCTACACCCGTCTGGGTAACCCGACTACCCGTGAGCTGGAAGAAAAAATTGCCGCCCTTGAAAACACCGAGGACGCGGCAGCCACCGCAACCGGTATGGGCGCGGTATCGGCCTCCTTGCTGAGTTTCCTGCAGCAGGGCGATCACGTTATCGCCTCCAAGGCCGTTTATGGTTGCACCTTTGCCTTGTTGGCGCACATGCTGCCTAAATGGGGCATCGAAGTGACCTTCGTAGACATGACGGATGCGGCAGCACTGGAGGCGGCCTGGCAGCCGAATTCCAAACTGATCTTTGCCGAAACCCCGATCAACCCCAACATGGTGGTGCTGGATCTGGCGATGATAGGCGATTTCGCCAAGCGTCACGGTCTTATCAGCGTAATCGACAATACCTTCCTGACCCCTTTGCTGCAAAAGCCGACCGATTACGGTATCGACATCGTAGTGCACAGTGCCACCAAGTATCTCAACGGCCATGGCGACGTGGTGGCAGGGCTTATCTGCGGCACAAAAGAGCATATCGGTCTTATCAAGATGACGGTGCTTAAGGACATCGGCGCCACCATCAGTCCGCACGACGCCTGGCTTATTCTGCGTGGCATGAAAACCCTGGGCGTGCGTATGGCGCAGCACTGCAAGAGCGCGCAACAGGTGGCAGAGTTTCTGGAAAATCACGCCAAGGTTCGCGAGGTGTATTACCCGGGCCTTGCTTCGCATCCGGGCCACAAGTTTATCGGCGAGCAGATGAAGGGCGCCGGTGGGGTGATCGCATTTGAACTCGACGGCACCCTGGAAGACGGCGAGCGCTTTATCAACGCCACCCGTTTGTGCACCCTGGCGGTGAGCCTCGGGGATGCAGAAACCCTGATCCAGCATCCGGCTTCAATGACCCATTCACCCTATACGCCGGAAGAAAGAGCCAGCGCCGGCATCAGCGACGGCCTGATCCGTCTGTCGGTCGGCCTGGAAGAGGTGGACGATATCATTGCCGATCTGGAACAGGCATTTGCTCAAATCTGATATGTGTAATCATTAGTTTCCATAAGGGCGCGCTATACGCCCTTGTTTTTATGCGTGTACAAATTTTGATACGAAAATGTTCAGTAATGTGTACAAAAGTTCGCTTCACGCGAACGCGCATGAACGGTCCGGGTATTAAAATTAAGGCAGCTTTTCAATAATATCTTCTTAACAAGCGACGGCCCGAGTGGCCGCTTATGAACAGAAGGCAGTTATGGCTAAAGCAAGTAAATATGTCTCAAGGACAGCCGATGAAAACGGGCTGATCCAATGGAGCGACGAAGAGAACCAAATCTGGTCTGAACTGGTTGAGCGTCAGCTGAAATGCATCGAGGGTAAGGCCTGCAACGAATATCTCGAGGGGCTTGAGAAAATCAACCTGCCTCATGATCGCATTCCGCAGTTGCATGAGCTGAACGAAGTATTGCAGCGTGAAACAGGCTGGCAGGTCGCTGCCGTGCCTGCGCTTATCGATTTCGACGAGTTTTTCCGTTTGCTTGCCAACAAGCAGTTTCCGGTGGCCACCTTTATCCGTACCCGTGAGGAGTTCGATTACCTTCAGGAGCCGGATATTTTCCACGAAATCTTCGGCCATTGCGCCATGCTGACCAACAAGGATTTTGCCGAGTTCACTCATCAATACGGCAAACTTGGCTATGCGGCAGAGAAAAAGGATCGCGTCTATCTGGCGCGTCTGTACTGGTTTACCGTGGAGTTTGGCCTGATGCAGACGGAAGACGGCCTGCGTATCTACGGCGGCGGCATTCTTTCAAGTCCGGGCGAGACTCAATACGTTTACAGCGGTACGCCGGAAATCGTGCCGATGAACGTGATGGATGTACTGCGCACGCCGTACCGCATTGATATTATGCAGCCGCTTTACTATACCATTAACTCGATCCGCGACCTGTTCAACATTTCGCAGCTGGATCTGATGTCCATGGTCGCCAAGGCCAAAGAGTTGGGGCTGCATGAGCCTAAGTTTCCTCCAAAAGACAAATTAGCAAGTTAAGGAATTTTTAATGTCTGATTTAAGTGCACAAAAATGTGAAGCGTGTCGTGCCGATGCGCCTAAAGTGTCAGATGAAGAATTGGCGGTGCTGATCCGCGAAATTCCGGATTGGGTTCCGGAAGTGCGCGACGGCATCATGCAGCTGGAACGCGTATTCAAGTTTAAGAACTTCAAACAGGCCCTGGAATTTACCAACCTGGTCGGTGCCATGGCCGAAGAAGAAGGTCATCACCCGGGTCTTCTGACCGAATGGGGCAAGGTGACCGTGACCTGGTGGAGCCACTCCATCAAGGGCCTGCACAAGAATGATTTCGTTTGTGCGGCAAAAACCGACAAGGTTTTCAACGCACTGTAAGCGGAAAATGTATCCCGTTGTAAATTAGAGGCGCTCAGGCGCCTTTTTTATTGCTTCGAGCAAAGCGGGTACTTGATTAGAAGCGCCGGGCTTGACGGGCCGGGTCGAGTACTTGCTTAGGTGAGGCTTTATCTATAAGGTACTTAAAAAACTAAAGTTTTGATTGTTGCTCGCGCAATTGCGCAATGCCCGTCCACAACAACCAGGGAATCGTTTTTATCTACATGGAGTTAAGAGATGTCTCGCCGTCTGATATTTATAGTGTGTATGTTGTCTGTTTTTTCCCAGTCGCTGCTTGCCGACTCCCTGAGTTCGCGACGGGTTGCTGAACTGGAAAAAGAAGCTAAATGGAACGATGAACTTGCGTTTAACCTGGGTTATGGATATTTCAAGGGCGAAAACGGGCTGGCAAAAGATCTGCAAAAAGCAGTTTTTTGGTTGGATCATGTTGCCAACGGCAGTGGAAGCGACGATAAAACGGCAAAGGCTGCTTATCTGTTAGGAATGCTTTATCTCGGTGAAATGGAGCACCCGGTGAATGAAGCCAAGGCGCTTGAATATTTGAGAATTGCCAGTAAACACGGTGTGCAGATTGGCTTAATCGATGCGCCGTACAGAGTTGCAATGCTGACTCCCGATACCGAAGAGTTTTTTGCGCAAATGGAAATGTCAGCCAGGGCAGGGCTGGTACCGGCGATGCTCGAACTCTATAACGCGCATCTGTCGGGCAAAAAGGGGTTTGTTAACGACAAGGCTGCGGTTTATTGGCTGGAAAAGGCCGCCAACGCGGGATATGCGCCCGCGCAGGCTGAAATGGGTCAGCGTTATTTCAATGGAGATGCGGTCTATAAAGATTATGACCGTGCGCATTATTGGCTCGAACTGGCTGCACAACAGGGAATTGCGGCTGCCCAGTCAGAGCTTGGCCTGATCTACCAACTGGGTCTCGGCAGAGAGGTGGATCTCGACAAGGCGATGAGCTGGTTCGAACAAAGTGCCGCTCAGGAATTTCCGATGGCGATGGACAACCTGGCGAATCTGATCATCGCAAAACAGGACGAAAAGCGTTATCCGGAGGCTGCACAGTTGTTGATGAGTGCTGCCGAACAGGGGCTCAAATCGGCCGCCGAAAAGCTGGCCGAATTTTATGACACCGGAACCGGTGTTGAAAAAAATCCAGAGCAGGCGGCCGCATGGCGGGCCCAGGCACAACGACTGGATAACAGTAAGAAGGTGGACATTCTGCTGGTCCGGAAAAAGCAGGAAGAAACCAACGATCTTCGCGTTTCGCCGAAGGCTGTTGAGGCATACCAACGTGGCGTGGAACATGCCCGGGCGCAAGAGTGGGAGAGCGCGAGAAAGCAGTTTCTTGAAGCCGCGATGTTGAATTTGCCATCCGCCCAGATGGATTTGGGTCGGGTATTACTGCAATTGGCCATCAAGGATAAGGATGACGCACTGCTTATACTTGCTTATGCGTGGGTCAAGGTGGCGGTTGATGCCGACTATCCAGACGCCGCAGACCTGGCCGGTAAATTAAGCGAGTCGTTCAACAGTCGCATGTTAGAACAGGCCATGCGGCAATATAGCGAATTGAAAGAACAGCTGACCCCTGGTAAATAAACTCCGTCTGTCGCACGACTCCCGCCAGGTGTTTTCCCGCTTGGCCCCGCTGTCGCGGGGTAGCAAGGCACCCTATGTTGTAGTGCCGGAATTTTTCGGCACCCTCTCCTGGGCCAT
>JBNKEN010000080.1:0-7981 GCA_050288805.1 Pseudoalteromonas sp. | reverse complement strand
GTTGATTATGGATGCGGTAAAAGCCGCCGAGCCCGGCGATGTGATCCAGGTGTTTCCCGGCGACTATGTTGAAACCGTGTATATCGATAAGGACAATATCCGCTTATCTGGTGTGATAATCGAGGGCAAGCGGCCGCGCCTTTACGGAGAAGAGCGCCTCAACGACGCGATTTTGTACTCGGGCAACAATATTCTTATCGAGAACTTTCTGATCACTAAATACAAAGGCAACGGCATCATGGGCCAGGCCGGGAATAACTTTGAAATTCGCAACAACATTATCGATGACACCGGCGTTTACGGTATTTTTCCGCAGCTCGGTGAAAACGGGTTGGTGGAACACAATATCGTTTCCGGCATTGAGGATGCGGCCATCTACGTAGGCATGAGCGACCATATCCATGTGGCCAACAACGAAGTATTCGACAGCGTCGCCGGGATTGAGATTGAAAACAGCCGGCATGCCATCGTGGAAAATAACTTCGTTCACAACAATACCGGGGGTATCCTGGCATTTGTCACGCCGGGTTTACCGCTTAAAGACACAGTGGATGTGATCATTCGCAACAACTGGATAAGTAACAACAATACCCCGAACTTCGGCGCCGAAGGCTCCATGGTGGCCGGTATTCCGGCAGGCACCGGCGTGCTGATCATGGCCGCGGATGAGGTGGTCATCGAAGACAACCTGATCGTAGGCAACAAAACCGCCGGGATTATCATTACCGATCACCAGAATGCCCCCAATACGACGCTGGATCCCGAGTCCGATCCTACGCCCGACAAGATCATGGTGCTCAATAACCTGATGAACAATAACGGTTATGACACCATCCCGGAGGCAAAAGTATTGATGGCGACGGAGCTGAAACAGGGTCATCCGGATATCGTTCGGGTCGGGGATGCCAACGCGAGTTGCATCAACAACCCTCAGCAATACGTGACCGTGGGAGTCGACAGTTGGCCAGCCTGTGACTTTACCAACACGGATACCGTGGTGAGCTATTTGCTCGATGAACCGGCGGCGCCGCGCATGGTCAACGCCGATGAGAAGGGGAAATACGTTTATTTGGGGATTTGTACCGGCTGTCACGCCTATACCGGTCGTCTGATAGGCCCACCGGTCCAGGTGATCCAGAGTCTGTATATGGACGATCCGCAGGGACTGGCAGAGTTCATCGCCAATCCGGTGAAAAAGCGGGAAGATTACCCGTTTATGCCGAAACAGGATTATCTTGACGCGCAAACGCGATTGGCCGTTGCCGAGTACATGTTGTTGGTGAGCCGCTAAATTATCGAACGAAGCGGTCCGCTGCCAGAATAAATTTATATGCCGATACTCATCGGCATATTGTTTTTTTAGACGCCGACCCCCATTTCTTAGAATGTAACAAAGGATAGCCAGGCATCCGGGCGCTTTTTCGATTAAAAACTTTTTAACTTAAGAAAATGCTCCTCATTAGGTCGGGGAATTTTTTGATTTTGCACAGAGATATCTAATTTCACGCGCTGTAGCGGGGTTAACCGGGTAAATTTCCCCTTCCTTTTTACAGGTAAAACATTTAGCCTTAGGGCCACTAAAAGTAACAAATACGTAAATTAACGGAGTAGTATCATGGCGGAGCAACAAGTACAGCCTCTACATAATGAAAAACATGCCAACATCAAAATTAAAAATGGCATTCACATTGATTTCATGAAAACACAGCATTTAGTGCCGGTTGTTGCCCATGAATTCGCCCGCATTGCGAACGAGTTCCCGATGGCGTTTGTAAAGAACAACGAAAACGGTAAGTTCCAGGTGGTCGCTATGTTCGGTCTGGAGCAGGGCGAGAACCTGTTCGTTGAAGATGAAAAATGGATTGCCGGTTTTGCGCCTTTGGCCACGACTCGCTATCCGCTTGGCCTGGTGAAGCATCCTGAGCAAGACCAGTTCGGTATCGTGATCGATGAAGGCAGCGATCTGGTTGGTGAAGAAGAAGGCAATGCCTTGTTCGAGAACGGTGAAGAAACCGAATACTTTAAGCGCCGTAAGCAGGCCCTGGTTGATTACATCGGTTTTACCGAAGTGACTCAGGCGTTCAGCGATTACCTGGCAGAGAAAGAGTTGCTGACTCAGCAGACGCTGACCGTTGACATTAACGGCGAGAAGCGTGATATCAACGGTATCTACCTGATCGACGAGAGAAAGCTGAACGAATTAAGCGACGAAGAGTTCCTGGAGCTGCGTAAGCGCGGCTATCTGGCGCCGATTTATGCGTTCCTGACGTCGACGCATCAGGTTGCCCGTCTGGCTCGCCTGAAGGCGCAGCGCGGTTAATCGCGACCCAATCTGAAAACGCCCGCTTTAAGCGGGCGTTTTTATTTGTGTAAAACTCGCCTGTTTGACTAAAGTTTTACGGCTTTTGGCTTGAGTCTGGTGGGCGCTTGTGGAAAAATCCAAACTTTCACTATTAACTCCCAGACACGAGGAACAGATTATGCGCATTATACTGCTGGGCGCACCGGGTGCAGGTAAAGGTACACAGGCACAATTTTTAATGGACAAATACGGTATTCCGCAAATTTCCACCGGTGACATGCTGCGTGCAGCCATCAAGGAAGGCACTCCTTTAGGCCTTGAAGCCAAAAAGGTGATGGATGCCGGCCAGCTGGTATCCGACGAAATTATCATTGGTCTGGTTAAAGAGCGCATTGCAAAGGCCGATTGCGAAAATGGCTTCCTGCTGGATGGTTTTCCTCGTACCATCCCTCAGGCCGATGCCATGAAAGAAAACGGCATCAGCATAGATCACGTTATCGAATTTGATGTGGCCGATGAAATTATCGTAGAGCGTATGGCGGGTCGTCGCGTGCATCCGGGTTCTGGTCGCGTTTATCATGTTGTGTACAATCCGCCAAAGGTAGACGGCAAGGATGACGTGACGGGCGAAGATCTGATCATCCGTGATGACGATACGGAAGAAACGGTTCGCAAGCGTCTGGGTATTTACCACGATCAGACCAAACCGCTGGTCAACTATTACCAGGCCGAAGCCGATGCCGGTAACACTCGCTATCACAAGCTGGACGGCACTCAGGCGGTTGAAGCCGTGAGCACTAAGCTGGCCGAGTTACTCGGTTAATAAGCGCGACTGTTAAGCTCTTTGCAAATGGTGTGAATGAAACACCGATAAAAAACCGCTTATTTAAGCGGTTTTTTGATCTTACAGTGGGTTAAACCCGTATAATGGATTTAATTCAGCCGCAAGCAGAAAAAGATACGACGTTTTATGCAAGAAACTCCGTTAACACAACAGCCGAGCCCTTATGGTGTCCTTTTGGTGAACCTGGGCACGCCCGACAAGCCAGAGACCGGGGCGGTCAGGCGTTATCTCAGAGAATTTCTCTCCGATCCTCGGGTGGTCGAAATCCCTCAAGCCGTGTGGTTTTTCATCCTTAACGGGATTATTTTGCCGCTGCGTGCCCCCAAGGTGGCCAAGGCCTATGCGGGGATCTGGGAAGAAAGAGGTTCACCGCTTCGGGTGATCACCGCCGATCAGGCCAAAGCGCTTGATGAGCAGCTGCAATCAGGTGAGGCTAAGTATCGTGTCGATTACGCCATGACATACGGTAACCCGAGTATTGCTGAGCGTATCGATGCCATGCGACAAAGCGGGATCGAAAAAATTCTGGTGCTTCCGCTGTACCCGCAATATTCGGCGACCACCACCGCGGCCGTGTTTGACAAGTTGAACCGTCATTTAAGCAAGGTGCGTAACCTGCCTGAGGTGCGCTTTGTGAAATCCTATTTCGACGTCCCCGAGTACATCGCGGCACTGGCGAGCAGCATTCGGGAATACCGCGCCGAGCATGGGAATGCCGACAAACTGATTTTTTCTTTCCATGGCATCCCGAAACGTTGCGTGGACAAGGGCGATCCATACTATGTCCATTGTCGCTATACCGCCGAACAGACAGCGAAGCAACTGGGATTACAAGACGGCGAGTGGTTGATGACCTTCCAGTCTCGTTTTGGCGCCGAGGAATGGCTTCAGCCCTATACCGACGAGACGTTGAAAAAACTGCCTTCCGAGGGGATTAAAACGGTGCAGGTTGTGTGTCCGGCCTTTGCCGCGGATTGTCTGGAAACCCTGGAGGAAATATCGGTAGAGAACGCACATATTTTCAGCGAGGCGGGGGGCGAAAGACTGGACTATATACCGGCGCTTAATTGTCATCCCGAACACATCGCATTGTTGCGAAAACTGGTATTACGGCACACAGAAAACTGGTGACCATAAAAAAGCCCCGGGAAGGGGCTTTTTAAATTAGCTAGAGCGAAGCCAGTGCTTTTTCCGCGGCCTTGTAATCCGGCTCCTTGGAAAGGTTGCTGACCAGTTCCTTGTAGATGATTTTATGGTTTGCATCCAACACTAAAACTGCGCGGGCCAACAGTCCCATGTCCTTGATAATAAGGCCGTATTGCTCGCCAAAGTTACGCCATACGGAATCGGACAGGGTTTGCAACTTGTCGATATTTTCCGCCTTGCAGAAGCGTTTTTGCGCAAAGGGCAGGTCGGCGCTGATGGTCAGCATGGCGACATTCGGGTAATTAGCGGCTACCTGTTCGTTAAAATGCTTGGTCTGAATGCTGCACACCCCGGTGTCGAGGCTGGGCACCACGCTTATCAAGACGCTTTTTCCGTTGTAGTCGGCAAGGGTTACTGGGGTGAATTTTTCATCGACCACTTTAAAATCAGGGGCCGCATCCCCGACTTTGACGCCGTGTCCGAGTAAGGTAACGGGCTTATCGCGTGCGATGACCTGCCCGCTGTCGAGGGTATTGACGGCAATTTCTGCCTGCACGCCGACACAGGTGATCAAGGCGCAGAGCAGGGATAGCTTACGTAACATTTAAACGCTCCTGGTTAATTCATGTCATCGGATTATAGCTTTTTATATTGCTAAATCCCCAGTTTGAAATTGTATTATCCTCAGAGTTTTATTAACATAAATAAGACAAAAAATAAGTAATTACTATTATAATAATTTGACAGGTTTTTCCGGTCCTGCCGGTTTGTCCTCGAATGGTGCGCATTATGGCAACCCTAGTACTCATTTGTGATGATTCAAAGATGGCACGTCGCCAGCTGGCGCGTTCTTTGCCTGATGACTGGCCTATCCAGGTAGAGTATGCCGAAAACGGGTTGGACTGCCTGGCTAAAATCAACGCGCTGCATCCCGAAATTCTTTTCCTTGATTTGAACATGCCGCATATGGACGGATATGAAGTGCTTGAGGCTATTCGTGAGCAGGGATTGTCTGTGCTCACGGTCGTGGTCACCGGGGATATTCAGCCAACCGCGAGAGAGCGGGTGTTGTCGCTCGGCGCCATTGATTTTATCCAAAAGCCCTGCGATACCGCGAAACTGGCTTCCATCATCGACAGCCATGGGATCCGCGACAAGGCCCGGCGTGAGCAGTTGGCTCATAAGCTCGGTGAGCAGCTGGATCCCGAGCTGAGAGACGTTTATCAGGAGCTGACCAACGTCGCCATGGGGCAGGCCGGCGATTTGCTGGCGAGATTGCTTAACGTGTTTGTTGAGTTGCCCATTCCCAATGTCAATGTGCTTGAGGTTAACGAGCTGGATATGGCGCTGCGTTCCATCGACGAGAATTCCACCACTTCCGGTGTTTGCCAGGGGTTTATCGGTGGCGGCGTATCCGGGGAAGCGCTGTTGCTACTCAATGACTCCAGTTTCAAAGAAATTGCCTCGTTGATGAATTACCACGGGGAAATTACCGACAAGGTCGAACTGGAGCTGTTGATGGATATCAGTAATATCCTTATCGGCGCCGTGCTGACGGGAATGGCACGCCAACTCGATGTTAATTTCAGCCAGGGCCATCCGGTGGTGCTGGGTCAGCATTGTGAAATTTCTGAACTGGTCAAAGCCAACAAGTCACGCTGGCAACGTACCCTGGCAATTGAACTGAGTTATGGTATCGAAGATCACAATATTCACTGCGATCTTATGCTGTTGTTTACCGAAGACTCGCTGAAAACCTTGAAATACAAGGTTGCCTATCTGTTGGAAGAGTAATTCTATGCCTGCTGCAGATTTTAATATGAATGAAATTCACTGGTTGATGGACATGTTCAATACCGTGGACGTCGGCCTGGTGGTGCTTGATCGTGAATACAAGGTCTGTATCTGGAACGGGTTTATGGAAAATCATTCCGGTCTGTTGCCGAGTGCGGTAAAAGACAAGGACATTTTCGATTTGTTTCCCAGCGTCGATGAAAAATGGTTTCGCAGCAAGACAGAATCTGTGTTTGTACTGAAGAACCGCTCATTTACTATCTGGGAGCAGCAACCCTACATCTTTCGTTTTAAGAATTATCGGCCCATCACAGGTAAGGCCGATTACATGTACCAAAACGCCACGTTTATACCACTTACCGGCACGACCGGAGAAGTGACGCATATTTGTATTATTATTTATGATGTGACCGACGAAGCGGTTAACAAGCTGGAGCTTGAGCAAGCAAATCGCAAGTTGGAGAAGGTCAGCCGTACCGACAGTCTGACCGGACTTGCCAATCGTGGTTTTTGGGAAGAAGGGCTCAAGCGAGAATTTATGCGTTTGCAACGCAATAACGGTTGCAGCTGCCTGCTGATGTTCGATATCGATCATTTCAAGAAAATCAACGATAACTTCGGGCACAGCGGCGGTGACGAAGCGCTCAGGCACATTGCTGACATTTTGAAAAAGACCTTGCGTGAAAGCGATATTGCCGGTCGTTATGGTGGTGAGGAATTTGCTGTTACATTACTCGATACCAACATTGAGGGCGCGAAAGTCTTTGCCGAGCGGCTAAGGATCCAAATAGAAAACTCGAGTGTTATGTTCCAAGAAGAACAGATAGCGATGACCGTCAGTATCGGTATTGCCGCATACAATGATGCATTCGCTAGCCATGAACAGTGGATTGCCGCGGCGGATCGCTCGCTTTATATTTCCAAAGACACCGGCCGCAATAAGGTGACCGTGCACCAGAATGAGGGCTGACGGAAAATAAAAACGAGGCTTTGATCGCCTCGTTTTTATTTCGCTTAGTCTTGCTCTGGGCTGAGAACCAGAATATCGGTTTTGAGCAGGCGCAGTACTTTTTCTGCCGTATTGCCGATGATCCTTCCCTTGATACCCTTACGTCCCACAGAGCCTATGACCACGAGCCCTGCATGGCATTCAGCGGCCATACTCGGAATAACCTGCTCGGCAAGGCCTGCGCGAATGAGTAAGCGTTTACCCAAGCCGGACTCTTCAAGCAGGGCTTTTTGCGAAGCCGGGATATTATCCAGGGCATGTATCACCTGTTCGTCATTGAACACCAGACCTAGATCGCGTAAAAATGGTGATACATGCGCCGTATAACAGGCGTAATCTTCACCGCCGTATGCGGCCGCATAACGTTTGGTCTCCTGCATGATGTTTTTGTTGAGCGCTTGTTTTGCCGGCTTATTCGAGCTGAGATCGAGCGCCGCCATAACATTCTTATTACCCCGCCACTTGTTATCGGAAGCCAGATAAAGAGGGAAAGGGCAGAGCCGAATGAGCTGCCAATCAAGCTGGGAAAACTGACTTTGCTCATCGACATGGCGGGCTTTGATCACCAGAGAATATGTCTGCGGTTGTTCCAGCAACCATTGATCCGGGTATTCGTGCCAGATCACGTCCAACTGGTATGAACCTTCCGGCAGGTGTTCGGCCAGCATAGGCTCCAGGGCTTCGTTGATACTTTTACACTTCTTGTCTTTGATAAAGTCGGGGTATTCAAGCGGCAGACCGTAGTGAATGCTGGGGGTGGGTTCATAGGCAAATGCAGCGACCTGAATTTCCCCCGGGTTATTCTGAATATGGCGCTTGGCTTGTAATAAGGCCGGAGCAGCTTGCTCCGGCGCATCAATCATGACTAATAGTTTGTTGCTCATGG
>JBNKEN010000079.1:0-5778 GCA_050288805.1 Pseudoalteromonas sp. | reverse complement strand
GTCTATCAACGTGACCATGGAGCCGTTTCGCGCCCTGGTGGGGGATAACCTGCCGGACAAGCAGCGCGCCACCGGTTACGCCATGCAGAGCTTTTTTATCGGTGTGGGTGCCGTGGTCGCATCGGCGCTGCCGTGGATCATGACCAACTGGTTTGACATCAGCAATGTGGCGCCAAGCGGCGAGATCCCGCCTTCGGTCAAATATGCCTTTTACCTCGGCGGTGTGATTTTGTTCCTGGCCGTGGCCTGGACGGTGTTCACCACCAAGGAATACAGCCCACAAGAACTTGCGCGCTATAACACCGAAGAGCAGCAAGAGGAAGAAAAGGCCGAGCAAGCCGTCATCGTTAATTTTTTCCGCAACGCGCTGGTTTCCGGAGCCCTCGGTGTCGCGGCTCTGGCTTTCGTAAGTCTGCTGTCGCTGGAAAAAGAGCTCTACCTGCTGGCGTTCGGATTGCTGGCCTTTGCCTTGGTACAACTTGTCGCAGGCCTGATGCAGCGTAACAAGAAAACGGCGAACGGCTTTTTTGAGGTCGTAAACGATGTGTTTACCATGCCGAAGACCATGAAACAGCTGGCCTGGGTTCAGTTTTTTAGCTGGTTTGCGCTGTTTGCGATGTGGATATACACCACGGCGGCGGTGACCGGGTATCACTACGGCAGTTCAGACACCGCTTCGAAGGCCTACAACGAAGGGGCAGACTGGGTCGGCGTTTTGTTTGCTGCCTATAACGGGTTTGCGGCGCTTGCTGCGATGCTGATCCCGGTGATGGTTAAGCGCATGGGACTAAACGGCGCCCATCTAACCAACCTGGTGCTCGGCGGTGCGGGCCTTATCAGCTTTTTGTTCATTCAGGATCCCCATTGGCTGATCGTTCCCATGGTCGGTGTCGGTTTTGCCTGGGCTTCCATCTTGTCACTCCCCTACGCCATGCTGAGCTGCTCGGTACCCGGACCTAAGATGGGCGTGTATATGGGAATATTTAACTTTTTTATCGTGATCCCCCAGCTGCTTGCGGCGAGTATTTTGGGTCTGATGCTGCGTCATCTGTTCGCAAACCAGCCCATTTATGCGCTGCTGATCGGTGGCTGCTCATTCGTTATCGCAGGCCTTGCCGTGTTGCGGGTTAAACACAATGCGACTCACTAAATAATAAGGAAGCAACGTGAAAAAATTGAATTTGATCACCTGTGCACTGCTCTCGCTGGCAATCACCGGCTGCAACGACAAGTCTCAAACCGAGCAGCTGACCGCGCCCGGCGCACCCGGCGTAACACCTTACTGGGCGTATGCGGGGAAAACCGGCATAGGCACCTCATACGAGCAATATACTGGGGGCCAATACAGCGACCAGGGTGCAAGCGGCGAAATTTCCAAGGTCTGGTTCTCCATCGCCAAGGGAATGATCACCGAAACCATGTTCGGGCTGATACATCAGGCCCAGTTGAAGGACATGCAGTTTGTGGTGACCGGTCCCGGCTTTGTGGTAAGCGAAGACGAAGGACTCGAGAGCGAGATTGATTACCTGCACAAGGATGCCGACGGGCGCCCGCTGTCGCTGGCCTATAAAATTACCA
This sequence comes from Pseudoalteromonas sp., assembly GCA_050288805.1. Classification (GTDB taxonomy): domain Bacteria; phylum Pseudomonadota; class Gammaproteobacteria; order Enterobacterales; family Alteromonadaceae; genus Pseudoalteromonas. The sequence goes on along the minus strand of JBNKEN010000079.1, from coordinate 4,200 downwards.
GCCGCGATCCCAAGGGGCGCTTTACCCTTGAAAAACATGTCTTCACGGATCCGGACGGGCAAACCTTGTTTGTCCGCGCCAAGGTTGAAAGCGCCCTGGACGGCGTGAAAGCCTTCGTTGCGGTGAACCCCTATGTCGACAACAACGGGGTCGGCGACAGTGCCAGGGTGAGCGGCGATGCACTGGTAGCCTGGCAAGGCGAAAACTATATCAGCGTTCAGGCCGCGGGCGGGTTTAATGCGAAGACGGTGGGCTTTTACGGCAGTTCCGACGGCATAACCGATTTAAAGGACAACGGCAAACTGGATGCCCTGTACCAGAGTACCGGCATTGAAACCGGCAATGTTCATTTGCTCGGCGAGTTGGGTGAGGTAAACAAAAACGCTACCTTTGATGTCGTCGTCAGCAAGGGTCGCGATGAAAATGCAAGTATTGCTGAAGGCAAGCAGAGCCTCGCTCGCGGCTATGCAAAGGTGCTGGCCGATTTCAACGGCGAAGGCGAGGCACTGGGCTGGGAGGACTACATAGCGTCTCTCAAGGCGCTGCCTGCCATGACGCCGCATACTGCCGACGGCGGCAAGTTGCTTTATACCAGTGCGCTGGTACTCAAGGCGCAGGAAGACAAAACCCATGCCGGCGCGCTCATCGCGTCATTGTCTAACCCCTGGGGCGACACGGTCAAGGCCGTCGAAGGCCACACCGGGTACAAGGCCGTGTGGGGCCGCGATTTTTACCAGGTCGCAATGGCGTTTATGGCGATGGGCGACCATGCGACCGCTAAAACTGCCTTTGAATATCTTGAAAAGGTGCAGGTCAAGCCTACTACGCCGGGTAACCAGGGCGACTCGGGCTGGTTCCTGCAAAAGACTCATGTCGACGGCGAGCTTGAATGGGTCGGCGTTCAGCTCGATCAGACGGCGATGCCGGTGATGCTGGCCTGGAAACTCTGGCAGGCCAAACAGCTTGATGCACAAGAGCTGAAGTCCTGGTATACGCGGATGCTGAAACCGGCGGCTGATTTTCTGGTCGACGGCGGTAAGGCCAAAATCATGTGGAACGACACCCAGATAACGCCGCCTGCGACACAGCAGGAGCGTTGGGAAGAGCAGCCCGGCTTTTCGCCCTCTACGACGGCTGCTGTGATTGCCGGTCTTGTCACCGCTGCGGATATCGCAAACGCCTGCGGCGATGAAAAGAATGCCGCACGCTACCTTGATACGGCGAAGGCTTACAACGAACGCGTTGAGGCGCTAATGTACACCACAGACGGTGTGCTGAAAGATGACGTCGCCGACGGCCGTTACTTCTTCCGCATCGGCCAGGATACGGATCCGAACAGCCGCTCAACGCTGAACAGCAACAACGGTCGTGAAGGACTCACCAAGTCGGCGGTGCTCGACGGTGGTTTCCTTGAACTGGTGCGTTACGGGGTGCGAAGCGCGGATGCGCCTTCGGTGGTATCGACCCTGCCGGAATACGATGATCAGGGGCTTGAAGAAAACCTGCGCGTTAAATACGAGTTTACCTTCCAGGGCGAGACCGGATCGTACCCGGGATGGCGACGCTACGGTAACGACGGTTACGGGGAAGACGAGGTCAGCGGCGCCAACTATGGCGAAAGCGGGCAAAACTCGTCCGGCCAGCGTGGTCGCGTATGGCCGTTCTTTACCGGAGAGCGCGGACATTACGAAATTGCCGCGGCGACGCAGTCTGAAAACGGCATGAGCGATGCCACCCGCTCGCAGCTGAAAAACACCTATGTCAAGGCGATGGAGCTGTTTGCCAACGAGGGCATGATGCTGCCGGAACAGGTGTGGGACGGCGTCGGTGTCAACACCAAGGAGTATGTCACGGGAGAGGGCACCAACTCGGCGACCCCGCTGGCCTGGACCCATGCGGAATACGTTAAGCTGGTGCGTTCGTTGACCGACAAGGCGGTGTGGGATCACTACCCGGTTGTCGGCGAAAAGCTGGCACGTTAAGAAAAAGGCACCTTCGGGTGCCTTTTTCAATCATCAGCGGCTCGAACCGCGCACGATCAGTTCGGGCGGCAGGTGGGTTTCGGTTACCTGCTCGGCGCGGATCAGCTTGAGCAGGTTAGTAACGAGCATTTGCCCTGCCAACGTGGTGTTTTGCTGAACCGTCGTCAGCGGTGGATTGACAAAGCGTGCCACTGGAATATCGTCGAAGCCGACCACAGAGACGGCTTTCGGTACCTCGATACCGGCCTCTTTCAATGCCCGGATGGCGCCGGTGGCGATAAGGTCGCTGGCGGCAAACAGGGCGTTGAAACGCACATTGTTGGCGATGAGCGAGCGGGTGGCGTGATAGCCGGACTCTTCGGTGGAAATGGCGTTGGCCATCTTACGTTCGCTGATCTGGGCGCCCGCCTTGGCAAATTCATCGCGAAATCCCTGGAAACGGGCGAAGAATTCCGGGCTGTGATCAGACGCATCGCCGATAAACGCGCAGTCGGTACGGCCGAGCTCGATAAGGTGGCGGGCTGCCAGTTGACCGCCGCCGTAGTTGTCGCAACTGACGGTCAGATCCGGTCGACCGTCGACCTTGGCGCCCCAGCATACGAACTTGGTGTTTTGCTCCAGCAGACGGTCTAATTTTTCCTGGTAGTCCATGTAGTCGCCGTAGCCGAGCAGTATAATGCCGTCGGCACGGTGACTGTCTTCGTAATCGGCGCGCCAGTCAGAGCTGGTTGATTGAAACGACACCAGGAGATCGTAACCTTCTTTGGCACAGGCCCGCGTGATGCTGCCGAGCATGGAGAGGAAAAACGGGTTGATCTGCGATTCGTCGGAGGTCGGGTCTTCAAACAGGAGCAAGGCGAGGGTAGAGCTTTGCTGTGCTCTCAGGTTGCTGGCGTTTTTATCGACCTTATAGTTGAGCTGGCGGGCGATGTCCTGCACCCTGCGACGGGTTTCTTCGTTGACCAGCGGGCTGTTTCTGAGCGCCCTGGAAACGGTCGACTGGGATACGCCGGCATAATGTGCAATATCAAAAGACGTCGCCTTACCTTTCATTTTTAACTACCTGACAGTTAGATCGATGCCATTTTCGGCGTTTGGATATTTTTTTCAACCAAATAATCGAGAATTTAAATTTTTTATTGATTAACGTCTGACACCGGTGTCATAATGTCGGCGTTTTATCATTTTGTTGTCAAAACGGTTTTGGCTGCCCGCTGCCGGGCAGCTCTTTTTTCAGTAGCGCGAAAAATAACGTAAAATTTAACTGCACTCAGTGTCAACATTTTTATGATAGTAACGGCTTAAACATACAAAATCTGTATGGCAGGGCATCCTTCGGTTCCCTTGATTAGTCGACGACAGTGGTTGAATCACATCTGACTCAGTGCTTATACAAAAGAGAAGACAGTATGCGCCAAACAGCCCAATTTGAACCCATAGTGGTTGCCGACATAGGCGGGACCAACGCCCGCTTTGCTCTGGTGACGGCTTACGACGAAGTATCAAACCAGTTCGTCATCGAGCAGCAGCATACCTTCCCAAGTTCCGATTACCATTCACTCGAAGGCGTTTTAGCCGATTACCTTCAGTCATTAGGCAATAAAAAACCCGTCAGGGCCTGTTTGGCCGTTGCCGGCCCGATCAAGGCCGGGCAGGTGCAACTGACCAATTTGGGATGGCATTTTTCTATCGACACCCTGAAGCGGGAATTTGCCTTCGAGCAACTGTCGGTGATCAACGATTTTGCCGCGTTTGCCTATGCGGCGCCTTATCTCAGCGAAGACCAGAATATTGCGGTCAAGCCCGGCCAGGCAGAACCCGGCAGCAACATCGCCGTATTCGGCCCCGGCACCGGTTTTGGCGCTGCGGCGCTGGTTAGGAATCAAGGACAACAGGCGGTACTCAGTTGCGAAGCCGGTCACATCAGCCTGGCTCCCGTTACCGAATTGGACTTCAGCCTGGTAAAGGCGCTGCGCAACGAGGTGCAGCATGTCTCGGTTGAAAACGTATTTTCCGGCCCCGGTATAGCGCGTTTGTATCGCGCCATGGCCGCGGTGCGCGGTGTTACACCGCAAGATATCGATGCGGCCAGGATCAGCGAACTGGCAGAACGTGGTGAATGCGATGTCTGCGAGGCGACGCTGAACCATTTTTGCGATTGGATCGGCAGTGTTGCCGGCGATCTCGCGTTGACCTTCGGTGCGCTCGGTGGTGTTTA
>JBNKEN010000078.1:0-6397 GCA_050288805.1 Pseudoalteromonas sp. | reverse complement strand
CAGACTATGGTAACTGACGGCTATTTCGTTACTCATCCAGGCCATGATGCCATTCACATGCTCCTCATGTTTGGCAATCCCCTTCGAAACATAGCTCAGCGTACTCGCCACCTGTTCACTCAGTTTCGCCAGGCCGTTTTGCCGCTCAAGATCCTGCAGCTTGCTCTCGATGCCTTCGATCAACGACGCCACATAGTCGCGAATTTGGCCCGCTTTTCCTTCCTCTTCCGGCATATTGCGGATCAGAAAGGAAACATGCTTGTCGTTCACCATCAGGCGATGGCCAAAGGCATACAACCGGCTTTGGCTGCAAAGCAACTCATAAATATTTTGTTCAATTGGACTGATATTCGGATGAATGGGATCAAAAAAACGATGTGCGCCGGTGCGAAGCATGATACTGGCCTGCAGGGAAAAAAATTGCATGACCTCAAAAAACGCCCTGACCACCTGCTCTTCCGACGTACAGTGATAAAGCGTCTTGAAAAAATTCATCACCTGACTGTATTGCGACGCCTGTGTCATCGACGTCATCGCCAGCTCGCGGGAAGTCATTTCATCGGCGCTGATGGCAAGCCGCTGACTGATAAAGCGAGACACCAGTTTGACCCGACGGGTCAGCTCATCGGGACCTTCCAGTTTAGAAACGAAATCGTCGCAACCGGCATCGTAGGCCTTGAGCTTAGATTCGGTCGAGTCGTCGGTGGAAATAATAAACACCGCAAACTTACCGCCATCGTCCCTCGCCTTCAACTGCCGGCACAACTCATAGCCGTTCATGCCGGGCATATTGATGTCAACCAAAATAACCTGCGGTGCAAAATCTTCCACCCGCGCCAGCCCTTCCAGGCCGTTAAGCGCGCTGTCGCAATCAAAATCTGGCGTGAGAATGTGTTCCAGCAATTCACAGACAGAAGGATCATCGTCGATGATCAGGATGCGCACCTTTTCGCCCATATTTCATTTACCTCTGTGATTTTGCCTCATATTTTAGAAACAAAACATTAACTTATTCGTTTTTCAACGCCGACAGAGTAAGCTTAGGACAGGGAGCTAAGGTGTCAATAATAGTTCTTAATGTAGCGCAGCGCGGTCCGGTAAGGCACGGCAAATGGCGGCTTCGGCGTCGAGAATTTCATCCAGCCGTGCATCCACCTCCGCCTTGTCGAAATATTCGTAGGCCAGCTCGATAAACAGGTTCTTATGTTTTTCTTCGGAGCGTGCAATCGCCATATAGAATTCCTTTTCCTTGCCCTCGGGCAACGCCTCGGCCACCAGCGAAAAACGCTCGTATCCGCGCGCCTCGATAACCGCCGCGATCAACAGCCGGTCGAGTAAAAACACCTCGGGGCCGTTGCGAAAAAGGAGTCTTAACTGCTTTACATAGGTGTCTTTTTTGTCATCACCGAGATCTACGTCCCGCTCCAGCAGCAACTTGACGACCTGCTTGAAATGGATCATTTCCTCAAGTGCCAAATCCGTCATTGCCTTGACCAGTTTCCGTCTGTCCGGATAGTGCGACAGCATGGACACCGCCATGCCGGAGGCTTTTTTCTCCGCCGCCGCGTGGTCCTGCAAAAAACGGTCAAAGTCAGCCAGCACGGCCTCGGTCCAGGAAAACGGGGTATGGTATTTCAATTCAAACATCAAAATTTCTCTCAATATAAAACCGCATCGACCTTACCGGCGCGGGTCGATGCTACCTTCAACGGGTGACTGATTTCCTTCCATGCCGTTACCTTACCGGCGATATTCACCGGTTTGAAAGCGGCGCCGGAATAGGGAGCTGTACGTCCGAGAAACGTCAGCAGGCGTCGATAAGCATCCGCGTCACCGACATTGAGCCTGAGCAGAGCCTCGCTGCGTCCGGCAAAATGCGCCAACACGCCCCGTTGATGATTCAGGTAACAGCGGCCCAGGAATTCATCGGACGCGATATTGTCCGTCGTCAAGGGGCCGAACACCTGGTTGTAGCAACGCTTGATGATGGGGTTGAAGCCCCCGTCCGTGCGCACCAGGTTGGTGTGCATGCGCATCAGCAAGCGGCGAATGGAGGGGATCCATCCTGCCAGTTCGCGTTCCAGGTAAATGAATCGGGCGCCGGGATATCGGGCGTCGAGCGCCGGATAGTCGCAAAACACCGGGGTGTCGGCAATCACCCTGGCCGCGCTGAACGCATCGGCAATATAAGCGGTGTGCGCCGTAGCGTAACCCAGTTCAAGCATCGCCTGACATACCGAGGTAGTGGCCGTACGCGGCAATCCGATAATAAAAATTTTCTTGTCGCTCACGTTACAACCATGACCTCAGACACAAGGCGCGCAGTATAGCCTAAACCGCGCCGCCGCCAAAATACGCCACAAATAAACACCGCTGTGTTGCGCACAAAAAAAGGGTAAGCATGTGCTTACCCTTTTCCATGTCCGCTTAAGGCAGATTAAAGTTCAAAGTCCTTGCGGAACTTGATGCCGAACTCGCTGCGGTCGTTGCTGCGCATGACGCCGACAAATCCGCTTTGCTGCAGGCGACCCACGTCGTACACCTCGTTAAAGATGTTCTCACCGTACAGGGTCACTTCCATATCACCGTAGGCGTTCTGGTAAGACAGGTTAAAGCCGACCAGTTCGCGCGACGCGATGTGCTCAGACGCGTTGTACTTCGACTGACCCTGCATGTCGCTGCGGTATGAGTAGTTGGCATTCATGCTGACCGTGGCACCGTTCTCCAGATCGAAGAAATAAGACGGTGCAACCATCACGGTCCAGCGTGGTGTCAGCGCAGGAGAATCGCCCTTGCCGATACCTTGTACACCCTCATCCACCTCGGTTATTTCCGAGTCCAGATAACCCACGGCGGCGCGGATTGAGAAATCGTCGGTCACTGTGTAAGTGGTTTCCAGCTCAACACCCTGTGCCTTGGATTTACCGGCATTTTCGGTGATGGTAACGAAACCGCCACCCGCCGTCGGATCCGAGAACGGCAGCGCCAGATCGGTGTAATCGGTAACGAATACGGCCAGCAGCACGGACACATCTTCATGCACCTTGCCCTTGAAACCCATTTCGTAGTTGATGGCCTTGGTTTCGTCGAACTTGACGAACTGGGCCGCACCGCCGAACGGACGCGGCGGGAAACCACCCGTCTGGTAGCCTTTCTGGATCTGGCCGTAAACGTTCATATCGTCGTTCAGCTGATAAGATGCGTTGATATCCCAAGTGACGGCATCGAAGTCGGCACTTACATATTTACGCTCAGAGAAGCTCGGGAACCAGGCGTTGGCGTCTTTTTCGTCGCGTGAATAGCGCAGACCGCCGCCCAGACTCAGGCGATCCGACAGGTCATAGCTGACGTTAACATAGGCCGCGTACGAGTTGGTTTCCTGGTTTACGTCGAAGTAGCCGTAACCGCCGAACGAAGGCGTTACGCCGTCGTTAAGCTTACCGTTTGGCGTATTCCACGGGCTGAATACCCAGGGGCCCGACTTGGTAAAGCCGTCTTCATTGAAGTAGTAAAGACCGGACACGAAATCCATGCCCTCGAAGCTGCCGTTCAATTGCAGTTCGAATGAGTACTGATCCGCACCGCCCTCTTCCGGGAATTCAGACAGGTTCAGCGGCGACGCATCGTCATCCAGGCCGCCCTCGTAATCCGAGCTGCGGAAGCTGGAAATAAATTTTGCGGTATAGGTGTCATTGACCTGCCAGTCGACGGTCAGTGAGGAGCCCCAGCCGGAGAACGCGGTAGATTCGATACCGGCCACCGTGGTGCCGAGGTCGTCCGGGTTCTCAGGCAGTAAATCTTCGTTCAGCAGCGGGAAGTCGCCGTTAAACGGGTCGTTCGCATCCAGCGGCGCCGTCATTTCGATGGTGTAGGGAGACTGGCCCGATTCGTTGTCGACCGCATCGACCGACCAGGTCACGGCGACATCGTTGCTGGCCTGCCATTTCAGCGCCATGCGGCCGCTGACTTCCTGCTCTTCGCCGATTTCTTTTTCCGGATTTGCCAGATTAACGGCCTTGCCTACGCCGTCGCGCTGCTTGTAAGAAACGCTGGCGGCCATGCTCAGATCGTCATTCAGGGCCTGGTTGAGGTAGATATCACCGGCCAGGCGCCCGCGGGAACCCAGCTTCAGCTGGGTGCTCAGGATTTCTTCGTCACCCGGTTGCTTGGTGATGATGTTCACCGCTCCGCCCAGGGTATTACGGCCATACAGGGTACCCTGCGGGCCACGTAATACTTCAACACGCTCAACATTCGGCAGCGACAGGTTTGACCCCATCTGGCGACCGAGGTAAACGCCGTCCAGATATACACCGACGCCGGGATCCGTGGTGATGATGTGATCCTGCAAGCCGATGCCGCGGATAAACACGGATGCGTGAGCAGCATTGCCCACACCGTAACGGGTGATGTTCAGGTTAGGTACGTACTTACCGATATCGTCCAGGTTGCTCATGTTGGCCTTGTCGATAAGACCCGAACCGATAGACGTGATCGCGGTCGGCGTTTCGAACAGGCTTTCGGTACGCTTACGGCCGGTAACGACGATTTTCTCGAAGGATTCTTCTTTCGCGGTGTTTTTTTCTGTGCCTTCGGCTTCATTTGCCATGGCGGCAGAGCTCAGTGCGGCGGCGATCGCCAGGCTCAGGTAAGTCAGTTTTTTCAATGTCATCTCCAAAGGAACCGTGTTTTTTACCTTCCGGGCGCAGCTCAGGGTACGCCGGGCATAAAAAAAGATGCATTGAGCATCTTTCCTCTGGATGGGCAGTATATGACAAACAAGTGAAAGCTTGCAATAATTTTCCTAATTACACCTTGTTTTTACATTTTGAATTTCCATCTTTTCACTTTAAAGAATAAAAAATTCATCATTTCTGTTTTGTAAAGGTCAAATGTCCGCCTATATGTAAATCGCGTTGTGGAAATGCGATGACGATATCGTGTTCGTTAAACAACCTGTAAATGGCGAACCTCAGGTCACTGCGCACCTGACGTACACTCGATTCGGTGCGCGCATTCATCCAAAAAACGGCGTCGAACACCAAAGCACTGTCGCCAAAATCGGCAAAGATCACATTGGCCTCCGGCTCGTTGAGGATCGATGGCTGCATTGCAAGCGCCTCACGCATTAACTTGGCCACCCGCTCCACATCCGAACCGTATGCCACTCCGACCCGCACGGATGAACGCGTGGTACCGTCTATCAGCGTCCAGTTGGTGACCGTGTTTTCCAACAACTGGCTGTTTGGCACCAGCATATGCACACCGTCGTTACGGCGAATGCGGGTGGAACGGGTATTGATGGTTTCGACCACTCCACGGGCTTCGCCCACCTCGAGAAAGTCTCCGATGCGAATGGGCTTTTCCCACATCAGGATCCAACCGCTGATAAAATTATTGATGATGTTTTGGGCGCCGAAACCGACCCCGATGGCGATAGCACCGGATACAAAGGCAAAGGCGGTAAGCGGAATATTGAGCACCTCCATCAGGGTGAAGGCCAGGATCAGCAAGGTGACTATCAGATAAACCCGGCCGAACAAGTGCACCGCATCCTGGCTGACATGACGAGCTATCAGCGCGCGTTTTATCAACTTACCGACCCGGCTGATGATCAGCCACAACAACAGCAGCAACAGCGGTAACTGCACTATCTGTCCAACGGTCACGATACTGTCGCCATAGTGGAATACTTCGAGGGAAAGTACACGGGAAACGGAATCTGGCAGCATAGGAAGTCCTTAACTTTTTGTTATCTATGACATTAGCCTTCAGGGTGCTGATTGCAAGCCGAAGCCGGCCGAAAGATCCGAGGGCATACCTATGTCGCCGTAGCGGTAATCGCATACGCCACCCGGGAAAATCTGCTCCAGCCTGTTCCGGAAGGGTCGCATATCGACCTTGCCATACACTCCCTGATCTATCGCGTCGCCGACCGGCTGGAGATGACATTTAAACACGCTGCCCCGCCAAGGTCCGCCGGCCTGAATACGTGAATTGGTATAGCTGGGGAAATGGCGGATGCACGGACCTTCAGAGCGCCTATTCCAGTCGCCGTCCCAAACCCGCTCGCCCGCCGCAATCACATGTCCGTCGGCGGCGAAACAGCGATCACTGGCCCGGGTTTCCAACTCATCGCTCATTCCGCTCATCAGCCACCGATCCATCACGGAAAATGCCTCGGCCAGCGGCGTATGGTCTTTATCCGCCACCCAAATCCGGTGATTTCGCAACGACCCCGTTCTTGCCTCGATTCTCAACCGCGTGGCAAAGGCGGTAGAAATATGATGCATGTTCAGTTCGTCTTCGAGGTAGTGATGAATATCCAGCGTCGGCACATCGTTGTAGCCGATAAATACCTGGCCGTAACGATAGGCCCGTTCGATGGCATCCAGCG
>JBNKEN010000077.1:0-2048 GCA_050288805.1 Pseudoalteromonas sp. | reverse complement strand
CGGCGAGTTCTCGATATACAGCTCGGGGGCCTCGAACAGGGTTTTGCCGATGCGGCTCTGGCTTTGTTCGTACTGGAACTGGCGGGCCAGGCCCGAGCCGAGTCGAATGCCGCTGTAGGCCGAGGTCATGTTGGAGACCGGTGCGCCGGAAACCACCGCCTTAAACATATCGGTCTGGGTGACCATGTAGGCGCTCTGATAGCCCGCCCACGAATGGCCCTGCAGGCCGATGGCATCGGGATCGGCCACGCCCATGTCGATAAGCTTTTGCGCCGCGTTGATCATGGTCTGCGTCGACGACTTGCCCGGGTGGCCGATTTCGAAACGAATATCCGGCAGGAACACCGCGTAGCCGTTTGAGGTGAACATCGGGAAGTTCGGCCTGTGGTTGAGTTCCATTTTCGGGAAGTCGTACATCCGCTGGCTCATGTAGCGGTAGAAGTAGATCACCACCGGCACCTTCTGGCCCTTCTTGTAGCCTGCGGGCTTGATCAGCACGCCCTGCATGTCTTCGCCGTTGTAGCCCTTGTAGCTGACCAGTTCCGGTTTGCCGCCCCATTTGAAGCTGTTCACCTGGGGATTGAGGTCGGTCACGCGGCGCGGCTTGTTAAAGCCGAGATCCGTCTGCCAGAAGTCGGGGAAGGTGTGGTAGTCCTGCTTGGTGAAAATGTATTGGTCGGCGTCTTTGGCCTTTGTCACCAGATCGAAACGGGCCGCGCCGCCCGCAACCTGGCTCAACCTGCCGGTTTTCAGCTCCAGTTTGGCAATGCCGGTTTGCTTGTTGTGGAGGCCGTAGCTGGAAAGCAGCAGGGTGTCGTCTTTGGCAAAACCGGTGTGCTTGTCGTCGAGTATTTCAACCCGGTAGCGGGTGTCGGTTTCCTTGCCGCGGGTCAGGCGCTGGGCCTCGCCCGAGGTGGCGTCGAACGACCAGATGTCGTACTTGCCGTTGACCAGCACCCGGCTGCCGTCCTTTATCCAACCGGCAAAGCCGTAGCCTTCCTGCGGCGACGGGTAGTCGTGCTGATCGTCGGCGAACACCGCATCCACTTCTTGCGATAGGTTGATGCTGTTGCCGCCGGCAAGGTCTTTCAGCCAAACCTGGCCGTCCTTAAAGTAGGCCGCTGCGTTTCCGGCCGGGGAAAGACTGGGCTTAAACGGCGAATCCTTGACGATCAGGGTGCGTTTGCCGCTGGCGACGTCCACCGCGTAATAATCCTGGTAGAAACCCGCGTAGGTCATTTTTTCCAGGTAGGGAATGTTTGATGCGCCGAGCAGGTAGCCGGCCTCGGTATTGAGTTCGACGTCCGGCATCTGCTCGTCGGCCAGCTGCAGCACCTTTTCACCGTTGATGTGATACACCGCCTGGTAGTGACGTGTTTTCTCTACCTTGTTCCAGCGGTTTTCCTGGCGCGGCTTGATCTCCGGATCCTTGTGGTGCCAGACGTTGAGGCCGGTTTTTTCACGAATGGTGTCGTAATCGGTAAGCGACGCCTCGTCGCTGAACTTCAGTTCCTTGTGCTTGGGCGCCAGGGTCGGGTGAGTGCCGAAGTAAAGGCGCTCGCCCTTATCCGACCAGGCCAGTTCGGCGGTTTTGCCGCTTTGCCATCCGGCCTGAAGCGACAGGGTGTCGAGCTTGTTGGCGCCCGCGTGCCACAGGTAAACCTGGTAATCGCGACGGCGTTCGTCGTCGTTGACATAATTGCCGGCGCTGAAGGCCACCAGATCCGAACTCGGGTTCCAGCTGATCTGGCTTGCCACTATGCCGGGTTCGTCGATAAGGGCGCTGTGTGCAAAGTCGTTGTCGAGGTCGACGTTGAGGATCTGGTTATCGGCGCCGTCGTTGAAGCTCTGGCTTGCGACCAGGCGGCCCGAGGTATGGCTGAAGGCGTAGCTCAGCACCTGTTCAATCTGGTGTTCGCGGCCGTCTTTCAGGTTGACGATGCGAAGGGCGTAGGTTTTGTCTTTTTTATCCGGGCTGATCTTGGCGCCGTCTTTTTCGGCGGCGTGTTGCTTGTCGGCGCCCTTTTCTTCACCTTTCTCTTCCTTGT
>JBNKEN010000076.1:0-2936 GCA_050288805.1 Pseudoalteromonas sp. | reverse complement strand
GCTGCTTTTGGCCCGACCGGCGGACTGTCAGTGGATCCGCCCTGTGCCGATGCTAAGCGGCCTGCTGCGATCTCACCATGCTTGCCGAGCGCGCTTATTTGCGCCGCAGCAGGGCATCCAGTTCGGCCATCTCGGGCATGTTCGGATAGTGTTTTGTGTTCGTGTTGTTGTCGCTGCCGCCGCTTATGGGATCCCAAGACGCCATGGAGTCGGTGCAAAGATGGGCGCTCACCCGGCTTGGCGTATAGCCGTCGAGCAGACCCGCGGGCACCCAGAACTGCACGCCGTTTTGCATCCGGTGAGGAACCGTACTGCCGCAGCGGCCGCAGAAGTCGGCACGATAACCGCTCGGGGTACTGAACGACTTGATATACTCTTCGCCGCTTAGCCAGCGAAACTGTTCGGCGTTTAAAAACATCGCCGTATCCGAGGCCGAACCGGACAGCTTGCGACATTGTGAGCAATGACATTGGTAGAAATCGGGCAGCGGTTGTTGCACCGCAAAGGCCACCTGGCCGCATAAGCAGGTTCCGTGCATGGTGATGATCCGTTGAAAAATCAGGGACGTTTATCTTACCGCAAGCAGCCCGGTCTGCAACCGGCATAAAAAAGGCCGCTCTTTCGAACGGCCGCATTACAGGTTTATTCGGCGAACTACTTATTGAGGTAATCCACCACCATATTGGTGAGCGCCTTCACCCCGAGCGGCAGCGCCGTTTCATCTACATAGAACTTGGGCGAATGGTTGCTCGGTGCGGTTTTCGCGTCCTGCCCCTTAGGCGTTATCCCGAGGAACATGAACATTCCCGGCGTTTCCAACGCATAGTAGGAAAAGTCTTCGGCGCCTGTGATAAGGTCGGTGGTAATGAGGTTTTCTTCACCCGCCACCCGCGCCAGGGTGGGGCGCATTCGTTTGGTCAGCTCGGGGTTGTTGACCGTCACCGGATAGCCGTGATGTATGGTCACGTCCGCACTGGCGCCCGCGGCCTGGGCGGTCAGCTCGGCGGTGTGCTTAAGGCGTTTTTTGATATCGGCGCGCATGTCCTGGTCGAAGGTGCGTATGGTGCCGATCAGCTCCACCTCATCGGGGATGATGTTGGAACGGATCCCGCCGTTGACCGCGCCGAAGGAGATCACCGACGGCGCCTTGGTCACGTTGACCTGGCGGCTGGCGATGGTTTGCGTGGCCATGATGATCTGGCTCGACGCCACTATCGGGTCGATGCCGCCCCAGGGACGTGAACCGTGGGTCTGGCGGCCATTTACCTTGATGGTAAAGGAATCTTCACTGGCCATCAGCGGGCCCTCGCGGAAACCGATCTGACCGGTGTTGAGCGACGAGGTGACGTGGAGGCCGAACACCGCATCGGGTTTTTCTGCAAACAGGCCTTCCTTCAGCATCAGCGCCGCGCCGCCTTCTTCGCCTTCCGGCGCACCTTCTTCGGCTGGCTGGAACACGAACAGCACGTCACCGGCCAGCTGATCCTTGACCTGGCTGAGGGATTCGGCCACCGCCATCAGGATAGCGACATGGGTGTCGTGACCGCAGGCGTGCATCACGCCGACCTTGTTGCCGCGGTAGGTCGCTGTTTGTTTGGAGGCGAAGGGCAGGTCGACCTGTTCGGTGACCGGCAGGGCGTCCATATCGGCGCGAAGGGCAATCAGCGGGCCTTTTTTACCCCCCTTGAGGCGGGCGACGACACCCGTGTGGGCGATGCCCGTTTGTACCTCAAGGCCGAGATCTTTCAGGTGCGCAGCCACGTATTCGCTGGTTTTGTATTCACGGTTGCTGAGTTCCGGGTACTGGTGCAGGTGTTGACGCCAGTCGATCAGTTTGTCGGCCACGCTGCGGTTGGCCTTTTCAAGTTGTTTGGAAATATCTGCCGCGACGGCCTGCTGGGCGGCGGTTGCCGTAAGAGATAACAGCAGCGCGCCGGCGATTTTGGTGAGTCTGGTCATAGCCTGATCCTGTTGATTGTTGTTTCATCCGATTGCTAACTTAGAGCAAGTGAAAATAAAAAAACAGCCGGTTGCGACGATTGACCAAAGGGCGGAAAGAAGCGTATGTTAATCAGGTCATACCACATAATAAACATAACAATCCCGGAGGAATGATGAAAACCCTGACCGAACAACTGGCCAATTACGCCCTCTATCACCGCGACCGGCGAAATATTCGCACCCATTTTATCGGCATTCCGTTGATTGTTTTTGCGGTGATGGTGCTGCTGTCGCGTGCTCATTTTTATCTGGCCGGGCTCGATATCACCCCGGCGCTTCTGGTGGCAAGCGCGACCGTGGTGTACTACCTGATGCTGAGCCTGTCGCTCGGGTTGATCATGGCATTTCTGTTTGCCCTGTTGCTGGTGCCCGCCGCGCTGCTGGGCCAGATGGACACCGCCATGTGGCTCGGTTACGGCATCGGGCTTTTTGTTGTGGGTTGGGTGTTTCAGTTTATCGGCCACTATTACGAGGGCAAAAAACCGGCCTTTGTCGACGACCTGATAGGCCTGGCCATCGGGCCGCTGTTCGTGGTGGCCGAAGTGCTGTTTATGTTGGGGCTGTATAAAAAGCTTGAACAGGCGATCTGCAATATCGCCGGGCCGACGAGATAAACGCCATGGATTTTAACGATAAAACGGTGTGGATCACCGGGGCGTCTTCGGGAATAGGACGAGAGCTCGCACAGCAGCTGAGCCGTCGCGGCGCCCGCATTATTCTCTCCGGCCGCAATGAAGCGGCGCTTGAGGAGGTGAGGGCGACCCTCACGGGCGAGGGGCATCGCTGCCTTGCGCTCGATCTCGGCGCGCCGGAGCAGCTGCTTGAAACCCTGGGGCCAATCATCGCCGGACTGCCGCCCATAGACATACTCATCAACAACGGCGGCGTGTCGCAGCGCGCGCTGTTTGCCGACTGCGATTTTTCCGCCTTTCGCC
>JBNKEN010000075.1:0-4171 GCA_050288805.1 Pseudoalteromonas sp. | reverse complement strand
GCCATGGAGATGCGCCTCGACGAGCGGGTGATCCAAGGGCAGCCCAGGGAAAAGCAGCAGGCCAGGCAAACATTCGAGGCGGCCAAAAGCGCGGGCCAAAAGGCCGCGCTGGTGCGCCAGCAAAGGCCCAATCAGTTTGTCTGGGAGCTGGCCAATCTCGGCGCCGGACAGGAGGTGGAGATCCGGCTGCGTTACCAGGAACGCCTCGCCTTTAAGCAGGGCGAATTCAGCCTGCAGTTTCCCGTCACCCTGACCCCGAGATACCACCCCCGCAACATGGAGGTGACGGACGAAAACGGCGCCGGTACGCCGGGGGGCTGGCTCGACGCCAAACCCCTTGCCGCCAGTGAGCGGGCCATATCGGCTGACGGTGAAGCTCGCCTCAGTATCGACGTCAGCCTGGACATCGGGCTTGAGCTCGCGAGGCTGGAAACGCCGGGCTACACCAGCGAATCGGACAATCCGGCGTTCGGCCGTTATAACGTGAAGCTTGAAAGCGTCGAGGCAAACCGCGATTTCGTGTTGCGCCTTAAACCGCTGCCGTCGCAGTCGCCGCGCGCCGCGTTTTTCCGCCAGGCGGGTGTGGAGCGTGACTTCGGCCTTATCATGCTGATGCCGCCGGACGATGCGTTTGCTGCCGCGCAAAGACAGCCGAGAGAGCTGGTGCTGGTGATCGACACCTCGGGGTCGATGCACGGACGTTCCCTGGAAGAAGCCAAGCAGGCGCTGTTTTTCGCCCTGTCGCGCCTGACCCCGGAAGACAGCTTCAACATCGTCGCCTTCGACTCCGACCTGAGCTTGTTTTCAGACCGCCCCGTGGTCGCCTCCGATTTCAACCTGCGTCGGGCCGAGCGCTTCGTTTACGGCCTTCGCGCCGACGGCGGCACGGAAATCGCCAAGGCTTTGGATGCGGTGCTGGATGGCGGGCAGCACAGCGGTTTCGTGCGCCAGGTGATATTTCTCACCGACGGCAGCGTGTCAAACGAGGAGCAGGTGCTGGGACAGATCAGAAGCGGCCTTGGCGACACCCGGCTGTTTACCGTGGCGCTCGGCAGCGCCCCCAATACCTATTTGATGCGACGCGCCGCGGCGGCGGGACAGGGGAGCTACAGCCAAATCGCCGATGTAAGCGAACTGAAGGAGAAAATGAGCGGGCTGTTTGCCGGGCTGGAAAACCCGGTGGTGAGTCATATCCGCATCATCGACGACAAGGGACAGGAAGTGGAGATAGATCAGAGTCAGCGGGGGGATTTGTACGCCGGCGAGCCGCTCTATTTTGCCGTGGCCCTGCCCAAGGACGCAAAGTCTTTTGCCGTGCTCGCCCGCTCGGTCAACGGGCCCCTAAACTGGCGGCTGCAAAGCGCCACTGCGGCAGAAGGCGACGGCATTGCCCGGCTATGGGCGCGACTGAAAATTGCCGATCTGCTGCTCTGGCATACGCAAAACGAGGTGCGGGATCGGGTGTTGCCGCTGGCCCTTGAATTCGGCCTGCTGAGCCCCTTTACCTCGTTTGTCGCCGTCGATTCCATGCCGGGCGGTGAGCGGGCAAAACGGCGGCTGCAGGCGCCCAATGCGGCACCGGCTGGCAGCGCATTCGGCCGTTTTCCACAAACCGGAAGCGGCAGCCAAGCGGCGTTTGTGTTCGGGTTCTTGCTGCTGGCAGCGGCCTGGCTTATCAGGAACAAACGCCATGGCTGAACGGGCAAGGTTTAGTTGGCTGTACGGCATGCTGTTGCTCGCGGGTGCTGTGCTGCTCGGGCAGGGAAGCTATTTGCAGGGCAAGGCGTGGCTTGCGCACTGGCTTATTGAACGCAGCTGGCAACGGGGCGTGGCAGAGGGCGGTGAAATGCGCCCCTGGCCCTGGGCGGATACGCACGTTATCGCCCGGCTTCGGGTCGCCGAACTCGGTGTCGAGCGGTTCGTGCTGGCCGGAGCCAGCGGCCGTAATCTGGCGTTCGGCCCCGCTCACGTTTCTGCGTCTGCGGCGCTGTCGGAGGCCGGTTCCAAGGTGATCGCCGGTCATAACGACACCCATTTTGCATTTTTGGCCGAGCTGCGGCCGGGGATGGACATCGAACTGGCCCTGCTGTCCGGCGAGGTACTGCATTACCGGGTAACAAGCCGCACCGTGGTCAGCGAAAACGACACGGCGCAGGCGGCGGAGCCGGGGCTTTACCTGGTGACCTGTTATCCCTTTGACGCTCTTACCACGGGCACCTCGTTGAGATTGCTGTTCGGCGCCGAAGCGGCGTCGTCGTCTTCGTCGAGCACCACCTCCAGCGCCTGATGGCGCTGGCTTACCATCACCCCGACAAAGACCACGGCAATGCTGAACCATTGCCAGAAGGTCAGCACCTCGCCGAGCAAAATGGCGGACAGGATCAGGGTGAAGATGGGCACCAGGTTGGAGTAGGCCGCGGCGGTCAGTACCGAGACCTTGGTAATGGCGTAATTGTAGAGCCCGTAGGCGCCGAGGGTGACGAAGGTGCCGAGATACAGGATCCCCGCAAGGGCCGACGGCTCGTGCTGCTCGGGGATGTCGATAAAGGGTAGAAAGGCGGCGAAAAACAGCGTGCCGGAAAGCCCCTGCATGGCAATCAGGGTCAGCGGCGCATAGCGCGTAGAAAGCCGTTTGATGCTTATCGTGTAATAGGCGGCGCACATCATGGCGAGAAATTCGAGGGTGTTGCCGAGTATCGGGTTCGGCGCCTGCGTTGATTGGGGCGACACCCAGGTCAGCAGCAAGGAGCCGCCGATACACAGGGTAAAACCGACGATAATGGCGCGGCTGATATGTTCCTTCAGCAGCCAGAACGCCAACAGGGCGACCAGCAGAGGCAGGCAGGACACGATCACGCCTGCCTGTGACGCCGAGGTGTATTCCATCGCATGGCCTTCAAACAGGAAATACAAACAGGGTTCGGCGAGCGACATGCTGAGCAGGTATTTCCAGTCTCCCGCGCGGTATTCGAAACGCTTCACGAAACGCCACAGGATAAGGCAGACCGCCAGGGTGGTCAGCATCCGCATAAAGATCACCAGGGCGGGATCGTAATTGGCGATGGCGTACTTCAGGGCGATAAAGGAGCTACCCCACAGGAAGGTCGCCAAAATCAAACATAAACTCGCGGGCATATCCGGCTCGAAAGAGGAAAATCAGGGCGGCGATTTTAGCATGCCTGACGGCCCGTCATGAATTATTTTAGCTTGTCGAATTTGCTGGCTTTGATATAAGAGGGACAGGTAGTTAATGCGGGCTTTATAAAAGATGGAAAACAGCCAGACAATCGTGATCAAACTGGGCACCAGCGTGCTGACCGGCGGCACTCAGCGGCTGGATAAGGCGAACATGGTGGAATTGGTGCGCCAGTGCGCCGAACTCAGGCGCCGGGGCCATAAGGTGGTGTTGGTATCAAGCGGCGCCGTGGCCGCCGGACGGGAGCATCTGACCCTGCCCGCGGGCAAGCCGACCCTGTCGGAAAAGCAGATGCTGGCGGCGGTCGGTCAAAGCCATCTGGTCAATGTCTGGCAAACCCTGTTTGCGCTGTACGGCATTCAGGTGGGACAGATGCTGCTGACCCGGGCCGATCTCGAAGATCGCGAGCGCTACCTCAATGCCCGCGATACGCTGCTGACCCTGCTCAATTACGACGTGGTGCCGGTGATCAACGAAAACGACGCGGTCGCGACCCAGGAAATCAAGGTCGGCGACAACGACAACCTGTCGGCGCTGGTGGCGATTCTGGCCAATGCCGACAAACTGTTGCTGCTGACCGATCAAAAAGGCCTGTTCAACGCCGACCCCCGCGCCAATCCGGATGCGGAGCTTATCAGCGAGGTGCGCCATATCGACGCTGAACTGAGGGCGCTGGCCGGCGACAGCGGCACCCATCTCGGCACCGGCGGCATGGCCACCAAACTGCAGGCCGCCAGCAAGGCGCGCCATGCCGGTGTGGAAGTGATCATTTCCGCCGGCCACGGCAAGGACGTGATCCTGCAATGCCTCGACGGGGAGGGGGTGGGAACCCGCTTTGTCAAACTGCCTGCGCCGGCGGACGGGCGCAAGAAATGGTTGCTGGCGGCGCCGCCGAGCAGCGGCAAAATCGAAATCGACGGAGTCGATATACGCGAGTGCACGTTCCGCAGCTTGCGCGATCAAATCGGAATCGTT
>JBNKEN010000074.1:0-3230 GCA_050288805.1 Pseudoalteromonas sp. | reverse complement strand
GCATACTCGAACACCACGGCACTGTCACTGTACACATCGACCGCTACGTTGTACTCGGGAATATCGGCGTCATAGACACGATAGGCACGAATATCGTTTTGCTTAAGCCAGGATTTAAGGCCCTGATGGTTTTTCTTCAGGCGGTTGGCAAACGCGCTGGAACCTTCAAAATGCAGGGCTTCACCTTCGCTCTCGCCCGCCACCTGTTTTTCATCCAGGTGATAGAGGTTAAGCATGACATCAAGCGGACCGTTCTTAAATTTGTAACGCTTGTGGCGCGCCAGTTTTAACAGCTTGAACAGGCTTTCGTCGCTGCCAAGCAATGCCACTTCCCAGCCGACGTAATGTTTTTTCAGCCCCTGCCCCAGGGCGCGGTGTAAGTTTACCAGCTCAGCCATGCCGCCGAGACGCTCACCGTATGGCAGATTCGACAGCATTACCCCGGCGCGTTTGGCAACGGGATAGAGTTCGGCGGCATCGCCGGGTTTGAAATCGATAAATTCGCTGACCCCGGCGCGCTCGGCATTTTCTCGTGCCTTTGCCAACACCTTAGTATCAATGTCCCGACCTATCAGCCAAAGACGGGGACTTTGCTCCCTGGCCCTCAGCTCATCCTTCAACTCGTTAAACTTGGCGCCACGGAAGCTAGGCAGGCGTTCAAAGGCAAAGCCGCGACGATTTATGCCCGGCGCACGACCGCATGCCATACTGGCTGCTTCAATCAGCAGGGTGCCGGAACCGCAGCAGGGATCAAATAGCGGCCTTGAAATATCATCGAGCCAACCGCTGCGTTTAACCAGCGCCGCTGCCAGATGTTCACGAATTGGTGCCTTGCCCTGCTCGCTACGGTAGCCGCGATCGGACAAACGGGGACCGGAATAATCGATATAGAGGCCCAGCTGCTCTCGATTGAGCCTGGCCACGATGCGGACATTCGCGTCCTTCTTGTCGACATTGGGGCGCTTTTCGTAAAGGTCTGAAAAATAGTCTACGATGGCATCCTTTATCACCAGGGCGGAAAACTGGGTGTTTTTTAAGGCGCGGTTGGTACCGGAAAAATCGATGGCAAAGGTTTGCGTCGGGCCGAACCACTCCTGCCAGGGTTGCAGGCGCGCCATTTTATAGAGCGCTTCCTTGTCGGCGATGTCGTCACGCTGTTCGATAAGCATCAACACCCGCGTTGCGAAACGCGTACACAGACACACTTTTTGGGCCGTCAGACTGTCTGCCTCGAACTGAACCGAACCTATGGTCTGTTTGCCGACTACGGCACCGAGCTCCGCCAGCTCGTCGGCCAGCAGATTTTCAATACCGATGGAAGTAAGCGCGATAAATTGCAAAGTGATCACCCTGATAGAAATAAGACCGCAGGAGTATATCACACGAGACGCATCGATTGCGCCATTTAGCCGCGCAAGAAATGAGAAATTGTGAGGAGGATCAGGCCCGTTTTGCGACGTCGCTTGACGGCATCAAGGGGTGAATACGATCGTTAAGCACCCGGATCACCTCGAACTGATTGAGGGTCAGGTTTTCATCCAACGCAAACGCGTTTTCGAGATAAAGGCACAGCGATCCCTGCGCATCATGATCGACGATGAGGAAATGCCCCCTGTCCTGCCCGGATCTCAGCGTCACTATCGCTTCGACGCTCGGCTCGCTGCCTTGGTAAGGTGCGAAGAACCAACTTTTGGCCAGCACGGGTTTGAGATGGAATTTGGCCGCCGTGGCGTTCAGCGCAATTTGACACAACTGCGCCGGCGTCCACAGGGTAAAACCGCTTAAATACTGATAGACATCCTTGTAAAACGCCGCATCCTCCAGACTGAAGTCCGGATTATCAAGTACATGCTCGGTCAACTGCCTGATTTTAAAGGGCGTCTGAAATTGCATTTCAGGCCCGAGATCAAGCAATAACCGATTGGTATTATGACAAGCAAACCAGCTCCATTCTTTCGATGCTTGTAACATAGCTTCCCCGATGACGACGTTAATATTCTGCTACCCGCGACGAAGCGGGTAAATTATTATCATGATCAGCGATTATAGCGGCAATATTCCGCTCTTAAAATGATTTTTAAGAACATTTTGTTAAGGATCATTTAGTTAGATAACGGATCCTTATAAGGCGTCAACGATCTCTTTGATCAATTGCGGGCCGCGATAGATAAACCCCGTATACACCTGTACCAGGGACGCGCCGGCGTTCAGTTTTTCCTTCGCCGCCTCGGCCGAATCGATCCCGCCGACACCGATGATCGGAAGCGCACCGTCGGTCAGGCGTTTCAGTTCGGCGATCACCTGGGTCGATTTCTCCCTGACAGGGCGTCCGGAAAGACCGCCCGCCTCGTTGGCATATTGCTGACCCTGTACGGCGGTACGCTCCAAGGTCGTGTTGGTGGCGATGACGCCGTCGATCTGATTTTTCATCAAGGAATCGGCCACCTGCCCTACCTGGACCGCGTCGAGATCCGGGGCGATCTTAACCAGCATAGGTACCGATTTATGATGTTTCGCGGCCAGATCCAGCTGACAGTTTTTCAGACTTTGCAGCAGATCGTCGAGCGCCTCGCCGTATTGCAGATCGCGCAGTCCCGGCGTATTTGGAGAAGAAATGTTGACGGTGATGTAAGAGGCATGCTCGAACACCTTTTCCATGCAGTGAATGTAATCGTCCTTGCCCTTTTCATTGGGGGTGTCTTTGTTCTTGCCGATGTTGATCCCTAAGATCCCGTCGTATTTGGCGGCCTTGACGTTGTTGACCAGGTTATCAACCCCTTTGTTGTTAAATCCCATGCGGTTGATAATGGCCTGAGACTCGGGCAGACGGAAAATACGGGGCTTGTCGTTACCGGCCTGAGGACGCGGCGTCACCGTGCCCACCTCGACAAAACCGAATCCCATTTGCGCAAACGCATCGATGCACTCGGCGTTTTTGTCAAGACCCGCAGCCAGACCCACCGGGTTTTTAAAGGTCAGGCCCAAAAACTCAACCGGCTTGTCGTTAACATGTTGGCGCCAGGCCATTGAAAGCGGTGTATGAGCGAAACGGCTCAAGTTTTTCAGTGCGAATTCGTGCGCCCATTCCGCGTCTTGGGTGAACATAAAACGACGAGCTAGATCATATAACATGGGATCCCCTAATAAACCGATAATCAGGTTGAAAGACAAAAAAATACCCCGGAACAGGCCGGGGTATTCTAGCGGTTTTTATATTATTTGGAAGTGTC
>JBNKEN010000073.1:0-2345 GCA_050288805.1 Pseudoalteromonas sp. | reverse complement strand
CCGCCGCTGGGCACTTCCACGCCGGTGAGGATCTGGATCAGCTGTTTCTCGCCGCCGGACGGATACTTGGTCGGAATCGCACGCACCTGGATTTCCGGGTGGGCCGCGGTGGCGGCCTCCATTGCCTTGACGGCCAGGGGTTTATCATCCTCGATGGCGATAAGCACCAGCTTCGGCGACAGCAGCCGATGGATTATGCGAATTCCGCCGACGATTTCATCGGCATGACCCTGCATCAGCACGTCATCGGCGGTGATGTAAGGCTCGCATTCCACGCCGTTGATGATGACGATGTCGATGTCGCGGCGGGTATCGGCCTTCACATAGGTCGGAAAGCCCGCGCCGCCCATGCCGGCAATACCGGCAAGGTGGATCTTGTTGATAAGCTCTTCGCGGCTGAGCGTTTCCGGTGCCTCTGTTTTTTCAAGTTCGCACCAGCGCTCCTCGCCGTCGGGGGCGATGATGATGCTGAGTTCCGGCAGAGCAGAGGGATGCGCCGATGGCATCGGGGTTATATCGAGAACCGTGCCCGAGGTCGGGGCGTGAACCGGTACCGACCAGTTGGCCTTGGGCTCTGTCAGGGCTTGCCCCTTTAGTACATGATCGCCGCGATTGACCAGCAGGGTGCCTTCGACCCCGATATGCTGTTTAACCGGTAGCACCAGTTTATCGGGCAGCGGCAGCCGAGTTATCGGCAGGGCGCTCGAGCGTGACTTGTGACCTTTAGGATGAATACCGCCGGGGCTTTGCCAGATCACACCGCGTTCAATTCGCTCAAATAAGGATTCCAAACCCAACCTCTTAATCTATCTGTGTCACGGCGATGGCGTCGAGTTGCCATTTCCAGGTTTGCTTGGTCTGTGCCACGGGCACCATATCGATACAGTCGACGGGACAGGGTTCGACGCAGAGATCGCAGCCGGTACACTCGTCGATAAGCACGGTATGCATTTGCCGTGTCGCGCCGACGATGGCGTCGACGGGGCAGGCCTGAATGCATTTGGTACAACCGATACACTCGTCTTCGCGGATATAGGCAACCTTTTTAACCGGCGCCGCTTCCTCGCCGCCGGCCAGCGGCTTGGCTTCAACCCCCATCAGATCCGCCAGCTTTTTCACCGTGGCTTCGCCGCCGGGAGGACACTTGTTGACCTCGTCACCTCCGGCGATGGCTTCGGCGTAGGGGCGACAGCCCGGGTAGCCGCACTGTCCGCATTGGGTTTGCGGCAAAATTGCATCGATCTGTTCGACGATGGGGTTGCTTTCAACCCGGTAGCGTACCGCAGCAAAGCCGAGGATCAGGCCAAACGCCAGGGCCAGGGCGCCTATTGCTGCTAAGGCATAGAATAAACTCATGTTACAACTTCACCAGTCCGGTAAATCCCATAAAGGCCATCGACATCAGGCCCGCGGTGATCATGGCGATAGACGCACCCTTGAAAGGGGCGGGCACGTCGGCACCGGCCAGTCGTTCACGCATCGCGGCAAAGAACACCAGCACCAGGGAGAAGCCCACGGCGGCGCCGAAACCGTACACCGCCGATTCGATAAAACTGTGATCTTTGTTGATGTTCAAAAGCGCAACGCCAAGCACCGCACAGTTGGTGGTGATTAGGGGAAGAAAGATCCCCAGCAGGCGATAGAGGGTCGGGCTGGTTTTACGCACCACCATCTCGGTGAACTGTACCACCACGGCGATCACCAGAATAAAACTCATGGTGCGCAGGAACGCGATGTCGAGGGGGATCAGAATATAATGATTGACCAGATAACTGGTTACCGAGGCCAGGGTCAGCACGAAGGTGGTAGCCAGCGACATACCGATAGCCGTTTCCAGCTTGCTCGATACGCCCATAAAGGGGCACAGGCCCAAAAACTGTACTAAAACAAAATTGTTTACCAGCACGGTGCTAATTAACAACAGTATGTATTCGGTCATAGCTGTCCCTCGGAAAAATCGTCCGTATTATCCTTTTTTCTCCCGGTTTTAACAACCGCCGAGGGGGCCCGTGACTAAAAAATTGGCCTGATGTGGCTGATATTTTTTCTCGCCGCCGGTCGTGGGTTTACGCTTTCGGGCCCGTGCTGTCGCGCACCACCATGGTCGGGGTGAAACAACGGATGATTTCCTTGTCCTGATTGCGCTTGCCGCGGGTTTTGGTAAACAACAGGCGGGCCGCGTGTTGGGAAATCACGTCGTTTTCCTGGTGTGCCGTGGTGAGCTTGGGCCAGGTTTGGCGAGAAAAGGGTGAATCTTCAAAACCGGAAATAGACAGTTGCTCAGGCACCCTGATCTCCATCAGGCGCGCGGCAAACAGGGCGCCTGCCGCAATTTCATCGTTGGC
>JBNKEN010000072.1:0-5859 GCA_050288805.1 Pseudoalteromonas sp. | reverse complement strand
CCGGGCTTGACATTAAAACTGATGTCTCGGAGGATGGTAAGGTCACCGTCCAGGGTTTGGACGGTTTTTCCGAGTTTTGATACCTGAATAATATTTAGCTGAGAAAGTTCCGACATATGATACGTTCCGTCCTGCCTTTTATGATCTTGGCCTGTGCTTTTTTCACGCAATTATGCGCACAAGCCGAACAACGCATTTTACTGTTAGGTGACAGCTTAAGCGCTGGCTATGGTATGAAACAAGACCAGGGGTGGGTAAAATTGTTACAGGATAAGTACCGCGAGTCCGGCGAGCCCGTCACCCTGATCAACGCCAGCATCAGCGGCGAAACATCCGGTGGTGCGCTCAGGCGCCTGCCCGGTCTGCTCAAGGAACATCAGCCCAGTCATGTGTTGATCGAAATCGGCGGCAACGACGGTCTCAGGGGCTTTCCTGTCAAGAAACTCCATGCCAATCTCATGTCGCTGGTCACATTAAGCCAGCAACATAATGCCCGAGCCGCGTTAATGCAAATCCACATTCCCCCAAACTACGGCCCCCGTTATACCGCACAGTTCGACGCCGTCTATCCTAAGGTCAGTAACGCCACTCAGGCAACCCTGATGCCCTTCTTCATCACGAGCATTGCGCAAGATCCGACGCAAATGCAGGCAGACAACATTCATCCCAAGGCATCGGCACAAGCGACCCTCAGGGACCTCATGTACGAGCAGATAAAATCTTGGCTAAGCAAAGATTAACCGCATGAAATACATACACAAAGTGTGACTTTTGAGCAAACAAACACGAAACTGGGTAAAATCTGCACGAACAAACAAAACCCTGTTGCTTTTTACAAAAATATGAGTAGTATTGCTTCCCGTAGTCGGCGTGTAGCGCAGCTTGGTAGCGCACTGTCATGGGGTGTCAGGGGTCACAGGTTCAAATCCTGTCACGCCGACCATCTTTCCTTTCATAAAAGGTCTTTCACCCTGTCCAAAAATAGAACCTACTCCCGTTAAATATCCTGCGTTTGTCGGCGAAATATCCCTTTAATGCCTTTCGCATCACGCGGCGCTGTAATACACATACTTCAGCCTTATACTTTTCCAGCCAGCTGCGAGAGCTTACTCACGAGCGGTTCCGATGCTTGCCACCCGTAAGTTAACGACGATACGGCACTCACTGACTTTTATACCACCAAGCCAACATTCACCTTCCCCTATTGATTTATTTTCCAGCTTCCGTCCGCCTGTCTGCACGCCGTGCCGTAGACGGTTTCCGGCTTGCCACCGATCTGCGCCTGCAGAGTGTACTCGCGGCAGGGACCTTGCGCCGTAGTATAGGTTTTTGTCGGTGTAAGGGCATATTCGCGACGCGTATCCGGATTTTTCCAGGTGGTTGCGACCCCGGTGCGTACCGTCTCAAGGGAATGAGCAACGATCAGGCGGTCGGTATCGTCCATAGAACGACCGACAGAACCACCAACGGAGGCGCCTATCAGCGTGCCGATTATCGTGGCGGCCGTTCTGCCATGGCCTTTGCCAATTTCATGGCCCAGTACACCGCCCAGCAGGCCGCCGATAATCACTCCCCCTTCCTCTTTTGGCCCGCTCGGGGCGGTACAGCCGGACAGGGTAATCGTTGTTGCAAGCGTTACTGCCAATAAGGATCGGGTATACATAGTGACACCTCCTGTTTGGTTCCGGATACAAATCCGAAACGTAGATTGACCTGTTCCAGTATAGCAAGGCGTAACAAAAAGCCAGCAGGTACTGTGTTATGGCACATGCGGCGCCGCTCAGTTCCTATCCATGGGCCTCACGCCCGCCCCTTTTGATAGCCGCTAAGATGAACCGGCTGTTCCTTGAGCCAACGCTCGAAATCTTCGCGTGGCATCGGCCTTGCGAGATAAAAACCTTGCCCTATATCGCAACCAAATTCTTTCAGCGCTTCCAGTTGTCCCTGGCTCTCGATACCCTCGGCAACCACTTTAAGACCCAGCGCATGTGACATACTGATGATTGCATACACCAGATCGCGCGCGTCCTTCAGGCGCGTTATATCGTCAATAAAGGATTTGTCTATCTTCAACACATCGAAGGGGTACTGCCTGAGATAATTCAAAGACGAATAGCCCGTCCCGAAGTCATCCATCGCGAGTTCGATCCCGAGTTCATGAAGCTGTGCGATGGCCAAACGAACCTCACGATGACCGGTCAGCAACACCCCTTCGGTGATCTCCAGTTCCAGGCGGTTTTTATGCAGCATACTGGTGGTAAACAACTCTTCAAGATAGGGCAACAAGGTGGGATCACGGAATTGCCGCGGAGACAGGTTTGCCGCAACCCGCATCCCGGTTTTTCCCTCTTTATGCCAGCTATCGAGCATATCGCGGGCACATTGCAGAACAAATTTACCTATGCTCAGAATATTGCCGTTTTGCTCGGCAATCGGTATAAATTCGGTCGGAGAGATCAGGCCGAGCACCGGGTTTTTCCATCTCAACAGGGCCTCGACCCCGATCACCCGGTGATCGGTTAACTGAAATTGCGGCTGGTAGTAAACCTCAAATTCGCCGCGCTGCAAGGCGCCGTGCATCTGCTCTTCTACCGCGAGACGGCGCGCCACCGCATCATTCATGCTGCTGGTAAAATAGCAGTACATGTTGCGGCCGTTGGATTTCGCATGATACATGGCGGAATCCGCCTTGCGGATAAGCTCCGACACATTGTTGCCGTCGTTGGGAAAGACCGCTATCCCTACGCTGACCGACACCAACAGATCCCTCCCCTCGATCCTAAAGGGTTCGGCAAACAGGTCGACAATCGCCTGTGCTTTTTGACTGATATCGTGCATCTGCGCATTGGGGCGCATCAGCACGATAAATTCGTCCCCTCCCAGTCGCCCTATGGTATCGGGTTTTCGCATCACCGATTTCAGCCTGCCGGCAGTTTCTACCAGTAACTTGTCACCGGTTTCATGGCCGAGGGTGTCGTTTATTTTCTTGAAATCGTCAAGATCGATAAACATCACCGCAAACGCCCGTTTATCGCGTTCGCCTTCAAGCAACATCTGGCGCAACCTGTCGAGCGCCAAAAATCGGTTGGGCAGCGCGGTTAACGCGTCGTAGTGCGCCTGGTGGTACATCTGTTGCTCGGCGATGACGCGCTCATTGATGTCGCGGATCACCGCGATGATCCGAGTCTTGTCGTTCAGGAGTCGCAGCCGAGCCTCGAAAAACTTCTCCTCGCCATGGATCTGTAAGCTGTACTGGAACGAGGTCAGCTCTTCACTGTAGCGGACGCTGTTGATCGCCTCACGGAACAACTCTGCAACGTCACCGGGCAAAATATCCTGCATTTTCTTATGCAAAAACTTTTCTGGTTTCATATAGAGATTCCCCGGCGCGCCGCTTTTAAAATCCAGGATCTCCCCTTCAAGATCGAGAATAAAAAACAGGTCTTCTATGGCCAGAAGCACCTTGCTCAGCAGCTCTTCCCGGTTGACCGCTTCTTTTTCTGCCCGCACCTGTTTCGCCAGACGACTTTTTAACTTGTCGGCCATATGGTTAAAGCGAGCGCCCAGCAGGGTAAATTCGCCTTGGCCATGAATATCGGCCCGCACGTCCGATTCGCTGTCGGCAAGCAGATTGCTGACCTCTATCAGATGGCGTACGGGACGATTTATAAAGTAGTAGGTAAACAGCACGATCAACACCATAAAACCGAACAAGATGGCGGAAAACACCAGGCTTTTATGAAGACTGGTGCCGGTCAGGTTCATAAAATCGACGGACAAATCGTATTGGGCAAATATCAGCCCGGTTTGAGCCGGACGAATTCCCCCCTCTTCTGCGGCAAACACAACCGGAAAGTAGGCGTATATTTTTTTCGCCGTCTCGTCGTAATGAAATATCGGTTTGCGGATTTTCTTAAGCCGCTCGAAGTTAGATACCCTAAACCCCTCGACACTGGTCGCGATCGAGCGATTAAGGAACTTTGATTTGGTCGATTGCGTGATACGTCCTTGCGGATCCGAGGCTACCAGCACGTCATAACGCGGATTAATCGCTCGCGACGCCATATCCCGGCGAAAAATAACCGGCATATCGTTTTGCAGCGAGTACTCCATCGACTGGCTCAGTCCGGAGAGATCTTCGGTCACCAGATCGGCACTTTTATGGATCAGCAGACTACGCTGGCTGCTGTAATTGTACCAAAGAGACAAACCGCTCAAGGTAACAAATACAAACAGATAGACAAACGGCAGCCAGAATTTCAGTGTAATTGAGCGGATCCGGTTCATGGCGTCTCCTCAGGAAGAAAATCTCCCCTAGCAAGGTCGCCGAGCTGTACTTCCCGACCTATCAACCGCCGTTCCAACATCAATCGCTGCAGTTTAGCGGTTACCTTGATAAGTTCGGGCTCTGTACCCGTGAGCATCTTTCGATTCTCGGCTAAATCGGCTAACACAATTCCGTCAAGGGCGTTGAGTAAATTGGCTCTGTCAAGCTGCAGGGTGTAAGCGACGGTATCAAGCGCCGTCGGCATACGGCTATGTAGCTGCTGCCGGGCAACCAGGTAGCCTTGTAGCAACGCCTTGAGCTGTTCAGGTTGCGAGGCGGCAATACCGCGACGTACCACCAGCACATCCAAAATCCTGTCAGGGATCTGCTTGCTGCTGAAAAGCTCCACCGCCCCCTGCGCCAGCAAACGGCTTTTTAGCGGTTCGAATGTTACCAGGGCATCGACATTTTGGTAACAGCCCTCATGCTCGTCATAAGCGCAACTGACGATGGTCACATCGGAAGGGGACAGTCCCGCACTTTCCAGCGCACCGTCCAGCATCAGGGCGCCCACGGCGGTGTTTTCCACGGCAATTCGCTTGCCCCTTAAATCGGCCATGCTTTGAAGCGAAGGTTTGGCAAGCAACACGTCGCCTCCGGCAGAGGTATCGAGCACCCAAATCACCTGTAAGTCGTATTGGTGTTCCAGCAGTGACAGGGTCTCGTCCAGCGTCAGGGCAGCCACGTCCAGGGTTTCATCCTGCAACGCCTTGATCACGTCGGACGACGAAGGCATTTCGAGCACCTTAATGAAATGACGGTTATATAACCCGGATTCCTGGGCTAAAAACAGCGGCATGTAGCCGGTCCAGTTGTTTGCTCCCACCCTCAGGTAGCTGACATTGTCCCGACTGCAGGAAATCAGTGTTAAGCAGGCTATCAGGCCGAGCAATCTTAGTGTCATAGTACCCCTGTTGCCACCTCCCTTGGCCTTACGATATGTTAAATATGACCGTCTACTTGATTTTAATTCACTCTCGCCTTTTTGCCTCCTCCACACCATCAAAACTACACTTTTCCGTCGCAACGGCTTGTGTTTATATCCCCGCTTACCCAATAATTGCTCCCCTAAGCAAATTACGAGAAATCAGATGAACGAATCCTCCAGATACCCCATAGGTACACCCTGCGTTCCCTGGCAAAACACGGAAAAACAGGCATGGCGTAATCATCAAGCGATAAAACGCAGCTATTTAGACCTGGTGGTCGCGCCCCTCAACGAATTGGGCAGCGAATTTACCCTCATTGAATACGGGCATCTTGATTATCAGGAAGCTCAGTATCCTCTGCTGGCGTTAAAAAGCGGCCAATGGCACGATGATAAGCCCTGGGTGTTGGTGACCGGCGGAGTTCATGGTTACGAAACCAGTGGCATCCTTGGCGCCATTGAATTCGCCCGCTCACACGCCAAGCGTTATGAGGACAGATTCAATTTCCTTATCGCCCCCTGCGTCAGCCCCTGGGGTTTTGAAACCATCAATCGCTGGAATCCGGACGCAATCGATCCTAACCGCTCGTTTTATCCGGACAGC
>JBNKEN010000071.1:0-7624 GCA_050288805.1 Pseudoalteromonas sp. | reverse complement strand
AAAATCGAGCAGCACCAAATCGACACTATGACCTAAGCAATAGTCAATCGCCTCCTGGCCCGAATGCACTATGTGATAACGGCACAGCTCGGAAATAATTTTACCCAGTATCCGCGTTACCACGGGATCGTCGTCGACGATTAACACCAAAGATTTTGAAATATCCAAATCAACAAACACTATTTGCCACCGACTGCACTCTGAGTGCTTACAGTATAAGCTATTAAATTAATTAAATAAGTTTTCGCGTCCATCCAACTCATTTTAGTCGCGAACGGGTGAGCTGGAGTTTTATTTTTACGGTGAAAACGACCATGCCGTTACTGAAAAAGACGCAGCTTTGCAGGTTTTTTAAGTACGCAGATACTAACGCGTTAACGAAGAGACGCAAACTAAAGGTTGGGGGTTACGGACGCAGAGATTGACGGGGGTGGTAAATAAAACGCTTGGCGGCCCCTGCAGGAATCGAACCTGCAACTACCCCTTAGGAGGGGGTTGTTATATCCATTTAACTAAGGGGCCGAAGCGCCACAGTATAACTTCAGCATCACCGAATTCAACCAGTTTGTGTTTATATGGTTGAAAAGCAGGCGATTAATACCCCATACTCGACGCCAATTCCGGGATCACGAAATACGGCAGGAGTTTTTGGCTGCTCGCCACCACTTTTTTGCTGCGAATATCCACAACCCTGGCATTCACTTCAACACCTTGGCGACGATAGATCAGGGTACCGGACAACACATGGCTGGCAACCTGTTGCCGCGCCAGGTTTTCAATGTCACGGGAAAACACAAAATCGCCGCTGCGACCGATACGGATTTGATTCGTCGTCTTGAAATCAACCGTGGCGTAACCGAATTTCTGCATCTGATGCATAAAGCTCTCGGCCAACTGGTTACCCAGCTGATTGGTGCGCTCCAGCGTTTCATCGTAATCAACGAACGAGGTGACCGCGATGCTGAGCTTGTCCGCGTCGAGCTGCATGTTATCCACCAGCATCAGCGCCATCTGTTCCACATAATCGCGCAATTGCTTGTGATGCGCATAAGGAGCAAACGCTCTGCTCGGTGACAGGCTCCCCGGCCGGGCGACTTCTTCCATGATTTCGAAAGCCTGCTGCCGTGGTTGTTCAACCTGAGGGTCGGTTACGGCTATCACGGGCGCAGGCTGAACAACCTCCGGCTCAGAACTTTCATCGCTGCTGTCGCAGGAAAGACAGATGGAACCGCTGGCCGCACACCCACCGAGCAGGACCGTGGCCGCAGTTGCAAAAATGAGATCACGCGCTTTCATAAATCACCTTGATGCCTGTTTCAACATCACGCCGTCATGCTGGCCGTCCGTGTGCAATGCGTCAACAACGGACTGCGGGATAAATCCCTGCGCCGTGCCTACCACGGCCTTGGTCTTAACACCGACGATCCGCGCATTGACGAGAATTCCGCCCTGATGGTGTACCAGCGTGCCGCCGAGAATATAATTGAAATTATGATTCTGGCTGAGCTCCAGGTAGTCGCGACTGAATATGAAATCGCCTTGCTCGGTTACCCGCACGTAGTCCGTGGTTTTAAAGTCGATGACCGGCACGCCGAACTTATGCAGCTCATGGATAAAGCCTTCCGCCAGTTGATTGCCAAGTAGTGTCGCCTGATTATAATCGGCATCCAGAAATACGAAACTGGTTACCGCCAACGGCGTATTGGCATTGACGTACTGCAGGTTGCCGGCCAAATCCTGCATGATTGAGCGGATATAATGATTGATGTTCTTGCTGCGCGCTGCACTGCGCTGCTCAGCCTGATAGGCATCGGCACGCACCGCCTGAAATTGCGGCGCATCGGCCCCTTGCTGCATTTCATTCAGCTCGGTTGACGAGGGCGTCGATAATGACGAACATCCGGCCAACACGGGCAACACGGGCAACAGCAAACCGAAATAATGTAGTTTCATTTTCTTCCCCTTAATAACTTGCACGGTACAAACGGCCGTCCCGGCGCTGAACCTTGTCGTTCGACCACATCAGCTCACGCGGCATCTCTCTCGTAGCCGCCGACAACACCCGGCCGTCGCTGACTCTGACCAAACGCGCATTGGCAATATAGCCCTCTTCTCGCTGCGTCAGGGTACCGACTACCACAAGGTCAATATTCTGACGTTGCTTAAGCGAACTTATGTCACGGCTCATCATACTGTCACCGGCTTGCCCGAGCTGCAGATCTTGTTGCAGACGAAACTCGACGGTTCGGTAACCCAGCTGGGTCAGTTGAGTGATAATACTTTCCTGCAATTGCTGGCTGAGCCCGGCTCCCTGATCGGCGGCCAGCGCCTGGCCCAACGAATCAACGTAATAAAAGCTGGTGACGGCAATGTTGGAGCCGCTGGCAAACGAGCGATCAAGATGCGTCAACTGCACGGTCAGGTCCATCGCATACTGATGCAGCGAACCGGCCTCGGCATAACGGGATTTTACGGGCTCCGGCGGACTGCTGCACGCCGACAACAAAGTGACCAGAGCGACAAGAATATACCGCATAATGTGGGTCCACAATTAAACATGCCTGATTAAAGCAATAATTGTGCCGACCTCACATTAAGCGTAGAGCGAGGAGAATTAAAGCAGGGTTCGCACGTAATCGCGAAGCGGGGCGGCAAAATCTTCGCGGCGCAGGGCGTAGGCTATGTTCGCCTGGATATAACCCAACTTACTGCCGCAATCATGGCTTTTACCTTTCATAGCATACGCTTCCACCTGTTGCTGCTCCATCAGCAGTGCAATGGCATCGGTGAGCTGAATTTCGTCACCGGCACCAACCGGCGTACGCGCAAGCATGGGCCAGATCTCCTTGCTCAATACATAGCGTCCGACAACGGCAAGATTGGAAGGCGCCTTATCGACCGGGGGCTTTTCTACCATACAGTGAATTTTCGCGCTGTCACCGGCATTCAGTGTTGCCTGGCCGATATCCACCACGCCGAACTTGTCGACCTCGCTCGGCTCCACCGGTTCGACCATGATTTGACTGTGCCCCGTTTGTTCAAAGCGACGGATCATTTCCGCCAAGTTGTCGCGCGACAGATCGCTGGCGTATTCGTCGATCAATACGTCCGGCAGGATCACAACGAAGGGATCATTACCCACCACGGGGGCCGCACAACTAATCGCATGCCCGAGTCCCCTCGCCTCGCCCTGACGCACGGAAATAATGCTGACGCCCTTGGGACAAATGTTTTGCACTTCGTCGAGCAGCTGACGCTTAACCCGTTTTTCCAGCGTCGCTTCAAGCTCAAAGCTGGTGTCGAAATGGTTTTCGACGGAATTTTTACTGGCATGGGTGACCAACACCACTTCGGAAATACCCGCGGCGATCGCCTCACTGACCACGTATTGGATCAGGGGTTTGTCGACAATCGGCAGCATTTCTTTGGGAATAGCCTTGGTGGCTGGCAGCATCCGCGTGCCAAGCCCGGCGACCGGAATAACAGCTTTCATAATATTCTCCTGACGAGCCTCGTGTTTTGGCCCGATTTGTTCAGCATAGTCAATATAGCGGGCACTTTCACTGTCTCCGATTCCCGGGTTGGAAGTGCCGGCAGGCGGCAGCGTATTGCCGCCCGCGTCATAGCGAGCTCTTCGGCTTAAACGGCGAAGGGGTAGTGTATGCCTTCGTGATGCTGATAACCGGTGACTTCAAAGTCATCCGTCGTTACCCAGGTTTCGATGTCTTCCAGGGATTTTATCTTCGGATTGATATGCAGCTTGGGCGACGGGAAGGGTTCCCGTTTGAGTTGTATATCCCGCATCGGGGCCAGCTGGTTTTCGTAAATGTGAGCGTTCACTATCTTATGATAGGCTTTGCCCGGCTTATGTCCGGTGATCTGGGCGACCAGCGCCAGCAAGGTGAACACCTGGATCTGATTAAAATTCAGACCGAGCGGAACGTCACAGGAACGCTGGTAGCTGGTCAGGTACAAGGTGTCACCGAGCAGGGAAAAGGTATGGGTGTGCATGCAGGGACGTAAGCACCCAAGCTCAAATTCTCCCGGGTTATAGAAGGTCAATATTTCACCGCGATCGTCGACCCCCTTGCTCAGGTTATCAACCAGTTTTTTCAACTGATCCAGGTGAGAACCGTCCGGCTTTTGCCAGCTGCGGCCCTGAACACCATAGACACGTCCCATATCGTCCTCACCCGTGCGATGCGGATTGGCGAGCCAGGCCTGGTTTTCATTGGCATTGGCGTTCCAGGTATTGCAGCCGATTTCACGGAACTGGGCGGCACTGCTGTAGCCGCGAAGATAACCGAGCAGCTCGGCGATGGCCGCCTTGTAAAAGCTCTTACGGGTGGTAATAAGCGGAAACTCGTTGGCGGCCACGTCGTATTCCAAATCGGCGTTTACTACCGTGAGGCAGCGGATACCGGTACGCTGGTTTTCAACCCAGACACCCGTATCGACGATCCGCTGGCATAAATCCAGATACTGTTTCATTTATTAACTTGCCTTTATTTTTTCGCTGCGGGAAAAATCCGCCTTATAAGCCCAAAGCATCAGGGCCGCGCCGATAATCACCATGGGCAGGGACAAAATCTGCCCCATGGAAATAAACCCGCCGAACAGACCCAGATGTGCATCCGGTTCCCTGACATACTCGACGGCGAAGCGGAACATGCCGTAGCAAAGCAGGAATAAGCCGCCGACGCTGCCGGCCGGACGCGGCTTACGAATAAACCACTGCAGAATCAAAAACAGCACCAGGCCTTCTAAAAATGCTTCATATAACTGGGACGGGTGGCGCGGCTCGGGTCCGCCGGTGGGAAACACCATGGCCCAGGGTACGTCGCTGGTTCTGCCCCATAATTCGCCGTTGATAAAATTGCCGATGCGACCGGCCAGCAGTCCCAAAGGCACCAAGGGCACGACAAAGTCACCGACGGCAAACAAGGATTTTTTGCGGGATTTGGCAAACCAGGCGATGGCGCCGATCACGCCGAGTGCGCCGCCGTGAAACGACATACCGCCCTGATCGATGCGCAGCAGATAGAGCGGGTTTTCGATAAAATAGCCGAACTGATAGAACAGCACATAGCCGATACGACCGCCCAGGATCACCCCGAGCATACCGTAAAAAAGAAGGTCGCTGACCTCCTCTTTCGTCCAGCCCGAGCCGGGTTTGCCGGCCTGGCGGTTTGCCAGCCACATCGCTAGGGCGAAGCCGATAAGATACATCAGTCCGTACCAACGGACACTAAGCGGACCCAAGGTCACGATAACCGGGTCGATTTGGGGAAATTCCAGAGCCATATTCAGCCTTTAGCTTACCAACATCCTAATTGCTATCACTACCAGCAGCAGTGCAAATAATTTCTTTATTATGTCTACCGGCAAATAATGGGTTGCGCGGGCGCCGACGGGCGCCATAAACCACGATGTTACCACAATCCCCGCCAACGCAGGCAAATAAACAAACCCGGCAAAACCGTGTCTGAGGTCCGTGACCGCTAAACCGGAGAACACATAACCCACAGATCCAAACACGGCGATTACGATACCACAGGCGGCGGCGCAACCTATGGCCTTTTTAAGATCGACGGAAAAATAATGCAGCATGGGCACCAAAAGCGCCCCGCCGCCGATCCCGATCAGACCGGAAAGTCCCCCCAACACAGTGGTCAGCGACATCACAACCGGGCCACCCGGCATGGGTTTTTGCCGGGTTTCTCCACGGGTACTCAGTACCATGCGCAACGCGATGAAAACCACGCATACCGCAAACACCATACGCAGGGCCGCCGCAGG
Organism: Pseudoalteromonas sp.; assembly: GCA_050288805.1. Taxonomy (GTDB): domain Bacteria; phylum Pseudomonadota; class Gammaproteobacteria; order Enterobacterales; family Alteromonadaceae; genus Pseudoalteromonas. The sequence continues at coordinate 1,825 of JBNKEN010000071.1, read as the reverse complement.
GATAAGGCTTGCCGCAAAACCGCTAAGCAGCGCCCCGAGCGCCACACCGGACATCACCCACGGAGCGATATGCCAGGGCACATTGCGGTTTTTATGGTGCGCCAACGCAGACGAGGTTGAGGTAAAGATGATGGACGCGAGGGAGGTGGCGATGGCTATTACCATCACATGCTCCGGCGAAGCCACCTCGAAATGAACCAGTAACGCGGTCAACGCCGGCACAATAATAAGGCCGCCGCCAATCCCCAGCAAACCGGCGAGAAAGCCGACCAGGGCGCCAATCGCGGCGCAACTGAGCAGAAGCCAAATCAGATCTGTCATGGGCTGAATATTATGTCAATTGGATATATGCATATAATAACAAGATATACCGAGAACGCAGCCGTTTTATTGCTCCGCCTGAGTGTAAAGCAACTGGCTGAGGCCCTGTTCTATCATGAAGTTCCTCAGCAACCGGTGTACCTGACGCGCCGTCGATTGCTTGAGGCACTCCACCAGCAAGGCTTCCATATCGCTGACCTTAAGCCTACGAAGCACCCATTTTACCTTGTAAAGCGCGCTGTAGTTCATGCTAAGACGCCGATACCCCATGGCAACAAGCAACAGGGCCCCTTCCGGATCCGCCGCCAGCTCGCCGCAGAGACTGAACGGCAGTTCGTATTGCTCGCACTCACGGGCAATTTTTTGCAGCGCTCGCAGCACCGCAGGATGGTAGGGATCGAACAGCCCGGCCACCTGGGCATTGGCGCGGTCGACCGCAAGCAGATATTGGGTTAGGTCGTTGCTGCCGACGGAACAAAAATCCACCTTGTCGGCAAGATCCGGCAACAGGAAAATACTGGACGGCACCTCGATCATCACCCCGATTTCCGGCTGCTCGATATGATAAAACTGATCGGCCCATTCCTCTTCCAGTTCAAAGTAGGCCTGTTGCAACAGCCTGAGCGCCTCGTCCACCTGCTCGGTATCGGAAACCATGGGCAGCAGGATCTTAAGGTTCCCCAGTCCCGCGTTGGCCTTTAGCATCGCCTTCAGCTGATCGAGAAACAGTTCGGGATGATCCAGGGAAACCCGAATACCGCGCCAGCCGAGGAACGGATTTTCCTCGCTGATGTTGAAGTATTCCAGCACCTTGTCACCGCCGATATCCAGGGTACGCATGGTGACGGGCGCCGGATGGTAACTGGTGAGCACCTCACGATACCATTGCTCCTGCTCGGCCTGGGACGGAAACTGGCGTTTTTGCATGAACAGGGATTCGGTGCGGTAAAGCCCCACCCCGTCGCAATATTTGGCGTTGGTCAGCTCGGCTGACAGGTTCAGGCCGGCGTTCAGCAACAGGCTGATGTGCTCACCGTCGAGCGACACGGTGTCGAGGTGGTATTCCGCCTCGAATTTATCGTGCAACAGGCCTTCCTGGCGCTTGAGGCGGCCGTATTCATCCTTCAGCATCTGCGACGGCGAAATGTAAACCCGCCCGGCATAGGCATCGAGGATCATTTCCTTGCCGTCGAATTGCAACAGCGGCACGTCACTGATCCCCCAGATAGCCGGTATTGCCATGGCCCGGGTCAAAATCGAGGCATGGGAATTGGCCGCCCCGCCTATGCTGACGACCCCCGCCAGCTTGCCCTGCGGAACTTCGGCCAGCATGGCCGGTGTCAGGGTATGGGCGATCAGAATGGTGTTGTCCGGGTAGACCTTGGTCACCTGCTCGGTGTTGACCAGGTGGTGCAATACGCGCAGTCCGATATCCTTGATATCCACCGCCCGCTCTCTGATATAGGGATCTTTCATGCCGTTGAACTGGGCAACCAAACGTTCG
>JBNKEN010000070.1:0-9747 GCA_050288805.1 Pseudoalteromonas sp. | reverse complement strand
TCTCGTTGCACCGGACGTGGCGAAAAGTCTCGATTGTAATCGAGGCCGCATTCGCCGATGGCGACAACCTGGGAATGTTTTGCTAATTCGGTCAGCTCCGATTCGAAGTCATCTTCTGCCGATTTTGCATCGTGCGGATGGATCCCGGCCGTGGCGTAGAGATCAAACTCTCGCGCCAGTTGCAGGGCGGCCCGGCTGCCGGGTAAATCGCAGCCGATCACCAGCATAGACTCTACGCCATGGGCGCGGGCCTCGGAGATGATGGCAGCGATCTCGCCGGTAAACTGACTCGAAGTCAGATTAACACCGGCGTCTATCAGGGGGGACATCAGTCGGTACGTTTTACGCGGATCGTTCTGTTCTGGCCCTCAAGTTTAAGCAGGAAAGAGTTAAACATGCCGCGGCTGATCACCACCTTGTCGCCTTCTTTCAGACGGAAACGCTCAGAACCAATCTGGCGCCAGATCTGTCCGTTATCCATGGTGATCACCAGTTCACCGTGCGGGGCCTTTTCCGCCTTGGTGACGGTAACGCGAATTTCGTCTTCCTGCTCTTTAACGATTTCCTTATGTTCCAGGCCAAAATCGTCTTTCGGAGCTGTAGCTTGTTTTTCTTTTGCCGCTTGTTTGTGCGCCTTGGCGTGTTGCGGAATCTTGCTCTCGCTTCTGGCGCTGCCTATCGATTTTCCGGCCATGATGTTGTCGTAGCAGAGCAGGCGATTGAAGTCGTTTTCAATCAGGCTGCACGCCTCCAGCGCCTGAGTGTTGATTTCAGGTTTGGCCGTCAGGCCGGCGCTGAGAAAAAGAGGAGCGATAAGTAGGATGCGTTTTTTCATTCTTGTGTATCCTGTTGTTGCGGTTTTGCGCTGTAAAAAGAGGCCAGGATTAAACCCAGCTCAAATAATAGTAACATGGGTAATGCCAAAAGTGTTTGCGATAACACATCCGGCGGTGTCAGGAACATGGCCAGTACGAATGCTCCCACTATGATGTAGGGACGCTTTTCTTTCAGGCTTTTTGTATCGGTCGCCCCGCTCCAGCAAAGCAGCATAATGGCCACCGGAATTTCAAATGCCACACCGAAGGCAAAGAAGAGTTTCAGGGCGAACCCCAGATAGCTGCTGATGTCCGGGGTCAGTACCATGACTTCCGGACCGACGGCGGTAAAAAATCCGAGAATGATCGGCAGCACCACGAAATAGCAAAATGCGATACCCGCGTAAAACAACAATACGCTGGAAAGCAGTACGGGGATCAGCATGCGTTTTTCATGCTGGTACAGGCCCGGTGCTACAAACCCCCAGATCTGGTGCAGAATCAACGGAATGGCGATAAACAGGGCGACAAACAGCGTGAGCTTGAAGGGGGCAAAAAACGGCGCGGTGACATCCGTGGCGATCATCTGGCTGTTCGGCGGCAAATGAGCAAGCAGCGGGGCGGCGATAAAGTTGTAGATGTCGTTGGAAAAGTACACCAAGGCCAAAAACACCACCAGAATCGCCAGCAAGGCGCGCACTATGCGGTTGCGCAGTTCCACCAAGTGGCCGATAAACCCCTGTTTTACTTCTTCAGTCATGCTTGTCTTTGGTCTGTTCTTCAGATTTGGCGTAACTGCGGGTCACCGATTTGGCGGCCTCGCTGAGTTCTTCGACGGAGCGTTGAAGCTCGGGTGACAGATTCTCCATGTTCTGCTGCTCCGCCTTTTTCAGGTTTTGGTGCAGCTCATGGACGCGAAGTTCGTTGTTGACCTCGGCGCTGATATGATTAGCCATGGTTTTCATGGTCTTAACCCAGCGACTGACTGTGCGAATGGCTACGGGCAGGCGTTCCGGGCCGAGCACGATAAGCCCGACCACCAGAATGACCACCAGTTCTCCCATACCCATCAGGTTCAGGCCTTATCTTTTTCTTTCGATACTTCGCTGCTGTCCTTTTTCTCCGTGTTATCGGACAGTTTTTCCTGCTGTTCGTTCTTGTCGTCGTCGGCGACGGCTTTTTTAAAGCCCTTAACCGCATTACCCAGATCGCCACCTATGTTGCGCAGCTTTTTGGTGCCGAACAGCAGCACGATAATGGCCAGAATAATAAGCAGTTGCCAGATGCTGATACCACCGATACCCATAACTTTCTCCCGTGGTGCTATTTAGGTGTCATTTAATGCGTAGATATAGACGAAGAAACCCTGCCCGGGTTCCTTTTTTAACAGGCTAAATGGTCAATAAATAAGCCTGCGGGCGCCAATTATACGCGTTGAGAATGAAATATCACTAATTTTCGCTTTTGTACCAGGCGCCGATCAGGCAAGCCAGGGAAGCGGATAGGGCCAGCCAGCTTGCGCTGGTTTGTGCCTCAAAATAAAACAACGAAGAGATCACCAATCCGGTACAGCCCAAGAGGGCAAGAATGAGCGGTTTGCTGTTGAACGTTGGCGCGACCGGCGGCGCGCTCGGGCGTTTCAGGCTGTGATAGATGAGATCCGGTAATTCGGGCAGCTTTTCTCCCCAAAACGGCAGATTGGCGTACATTTGCTTTGCTACGGCCCAGGGACCGACCTGTTGCTTGACCCAATCCTCTAAAAACGGTTTGGCGGTTTGCCACAGATCCAACTGCGGATACAGCTGGCGTCCGAGGCCCTCGATGTAAAGCAGGGTTTTTTGCAGCAGCACCAGCTGCGGCTGTACTTCCATATTGAAGCGGCGGGCGGTGTTGAACAGGTTCACCAGTACATGACCAAAGGAGATCTCCGCCAGCGGCTTGTTGAAGATGGGTTCGCACACGGTGCGGATGGCAAACTCGAATTCTTCGATGCTGGTGTCGGGCGGAACCCAGCCGGAATCGACGTGAAGTTCCGCCACCTTGCGGTAATCGCGGTTGAAAAAGGCGATAAAGTTTTCCGCCAGGTAGCGTTTGTCGTCCTTGTTGAGGGTGCCGACGATGCCGCAGTCGATGCCTATGTACTGCGGATTTTGCGGGTTGTTGCGGGAGACGAAAATATTGCCCGGATGCATATCGGCATGGAAGAAGCTGTCGCGGAAAACCTGGGTGAAAAACACTTCTACGCCGCGTTCCGCCAGCAGTTTCATGTTGGTTCCCTGGGCCTCAAGGGCGTCGATATCGGAGACGGGAATACCGTAAATACGCTCCATCACCAGCACGTTGGAGCGGCTGAGGTCGCTGTAAACGTAAGGAATGTAAAGCGACTCCGAATTTTCGAAGTTGCGGCGCAATTGAATGGCATTGGCCCCTTCGCGCATCAAATCGAGTTCGTCGAGCAGGGTTTTCTTGTATTCCCGTACCACCTCGACCGGGCGCAGGCGTTTTGCTTCGCTGAGGATACGGGCCATGATGCGGGCCAGTTGCTGCATCAGCGCCAGATCGGCGTCGATCTGACGGCGAATGTTGGGGCGTATCACCTTGATGACAACGTCTTTGTCATGGCCGTCCTGGTGCAGTTTGGCCGTGTGTACCTGGGCGATTGAGGCAGACGCCAGGGGCGCCGAATCGAACTCGCTGAAAATCTCGCCGATGTCGTCGATTTCAAGGGCGTGTTCGATAATGCGTTTTGCCTGCTCGCCGTCAAAGGGAGCAACCTGATCCTGCAGCAGGGCCAGCTCTTCGGCTATGTCCTGGGGTAACAGATCGCGGCGGGTCGACAGCATCTGGCCGAACTTGATCCACACAGGGCCTAATTGCTGCAGCGCGAGGCGAATACGTTCACCGAGCGGTTTGTCTTGGTGCTTGTTGCGGATCCAGAACAGGCTGCTGCGGGTCAGCTTGGCGTACCAGGGAAGCTTGTGCGCCGGCAGCAACTCATCCAGGCCGAATTGCAGTAAGGTTTTTCCAATGTAATACAGTCTGGACGCTGACAAAACGGGATCCCTATCTGTTAATTAAACGGTGAATGCGTTGTTCCAGCTCACTCACTGCGGCGCTGAGTTGGCGGGTTTGCTGTTTGAAGCCGTCCATTTCCAACGGGTGAATAGCCACCTTAAGTTCGTCCTGCAGCAGGCTGGTGAAGGTCTGTTTTCCTCTTTGCACGGCGCTTGAATGCGTATCCTTGAGCGAGCAAAGACCGTTGTAGAGAGCTTGCGCTGCCCCGTCGCCAATCCAGCCCGACATCTGTTCGGCCCAGTCGATATCCATTTTGCCAAAGGCGCCGCTGTAGGCCTGGGCCAGATGCAGGTCGCCGTCGAGATCCAGTTTTCCTTCGCGGATCAGGCGGGTGATCTGGCTCGGGTCTTTCAGGCTTTGCAGGGTCGCGATATCGGCGCTGACCAGGCAGTCGGCGCCGGTTTTTTCCGGGCCGGAAAGCAATATCAGGCGCTCGCCGTCGAACACGATTCTGACGCTTTGCTGCCAGTCACGAATTTCAACCTGCAGGATCTGCTGTTTCACCTTGGTCAGGTTTTGCCCGACCCGCGGATCGAGCCTGATGGCCTGATTGGCTGTACGTTCGGCTATTGCCAGCAGCAAATCCGGGAGCATGTTGGTCCTTAGTATTTGAATCCGCGGTGCAGGGCGACGATGCCGCCGCTCAGGTTCTGATAGCTGGTTTGTTCGAAACCGGCGTCATTCATCATGCCCTTCAGGGTTTCCTGATCCGGGTGCATACGGATGGATTCGGCAAGGTACTTGTAGGATTCGCTGTCGTTCAGTACAACCTTGCCGACCTGGGGCAGTATGTTGAACGAATACAGATCGTAGGCCTTGCTCAGCAATTCGTGCTGGGGTTTGGAAAATTCCAGAACCAGCAGACGACCGCCGGGCTTAAGCACCCGATACATTGAGCGCAGGGCCTTGTTCTGATCGGTGACGTTGCGCAGGCCGAAAGCGATGGTGATGATGTCAAAGGTATTGTCGGGGAACGGCAGCTCTTCGGCGTTCATCTGTACGTAGTCGATATTGCCGACCAGGCCGAGGTCGCGCAGTTTGTCGCGTCCTACCTTGAGCATGGAGTCGTTGATGTCACCGAGTATCACCTGGCCGGTTTCGCCGACGATACGGCTGAATTTGGCGGTCAGGTCGCCGGTGCCGCCGGCAAGATCCAATACCTTATGACCCTTGCGGACGCCTGAGCTGGCGATGGTGATACGTTTCCAGATGCGGTGGATACCGAACGACAGCAGGTCGTTCATCAGATCGTATTTTGCAGCTACGGAGTGAAAGACTTCGGCCACATGGCCGGCTTTTTCTTTGGTGGCGACCGTTTTATAGCCAAAGTGCGTGGTATCTTGCCCGGTTTCTTTCATCGTGACTCTCTAGGGTCTTGTGTTTACGGGCTAGTTTACTTGAATGTGGCACGGCGGTGCAATTTCAATCGCGTGTTTTATCGGGGGAAACCGCTCCGTATCAATTGGCGCCGGTGACGAAACTCGGTTGGCCCAGCGAGCGGGCCTTGTGCGCTGCCTGCGAGGCCTTGCGGGCCAGCTGGTTGAAGTCGGTTTCGTCGAGTTGCTTGGCGATACCGAACGACATGTTGATCGGCGGCAACTGGCGACCGCTGCGGGAGCTGACGAAACGCATTTTTTCGACGCTGGAGCGGACCTTGTCGGCGATAAGTTTTGCGGTTTCCGGTTCGATGTCGGCCATCAACACGGTGAATTCATGCTTTTGGGTGCGCGCAGGCAGGCCGCTGTCTACCACGTATTTGTGCAGTTTTTTTGCAACCTTGTCGAGTATGATGTCGCCGATCAGTTCGCCGTACTGGTCGACAAATTCCTGGTAATTGTCGATCTGGATGGCGATGGCGCACAGGGATTTGTCCTGCTCCATCCAAAGCTGGGTTTGCTGGTTCAGGTAGTGGCGCTTATACAGGCCGGTTTGCGGATCGATAATATGTTGCTGGCGCAGTTTTTTCAGGCGCTGGCGGTTTTTCATCTGGCTCTGGCGCGCGCGTTCCAGCGTGTGCTTAAACTTGCTTTGCTGGATTTGCAGCTGCTGGGTCTGTTCCAGCAGGGCGTTGAGCAGGCGTTTGCTGGTTGCGATGTCGTTGATATCGAGCGCGTTGGCGCAGTGTTCTACATCGATACGGTACTGTTCTACCTGGCGCTGGGTCTGCTCCGACGAGGAATGCAGGTTGTCGATCACCTGATCCACTTCCTTCAGCAGGTTTGCTTCCGTGGTATGGCCCGGGTTGAGATGGGTGAAATAGAACTGCTCGAGCAATATGCTGTCGATATTGTCTTTGCTGGCGATGGCTTGATTGATAGCCTGGTTCAGGGCGTCATGGTTGTTGCTGACGTAGGTATAGGCAACCTGATAGTTCAGTGGCGTCGGCGGCAGTTCATGCTGTTCCAGAAACAGGCATACCCTGGTCATTTTATCTTGAGCTTCAGCCATGGAATCATGGAACATCATTTTAGCGCACACCAATTATTTTTATTTATCGTAATTGTAACAGCAACGACAGAGTCCTTAGTCCGCCTATTAATATCCTATTCACCGGCCATTAAAAAGGAAAATATGCGTTTTTGGAATAGGTAAGTCGATAAAATTTGTTTATTCGTTGATTTTATCGGCAATTCAGTGCGCGAAGGCGATGCAAACTTTATCGCAAATGGCTTGCCGTCAAGTTTTACGGCGCGGTAAGTTAGGGTCAAACGGTTAACAAATATGGAACTTCCGGATGAAATTTGCGTGTAAAAGGGCGCTGCTGGCCCTGATGGTTTCGAGTGTGCTCGGCGGCTGCGCGGTGACCCCGCCGAACCAGGACAAGGTCTTTAGCGATACCGCACAGGCGGTGGTGAAATTTCGCCAAAGCCTCGACCCTTACGAGCATGACGAGGGAGTAAACGGTTATCTGCTGCCCAACTATTCACCGGCCTTTCTCGAACAGGAGTACGCTCAGCGTAAGGCCCTGCTGGCGCGGCTGGAAGCCATCGATCCGGCGAGTCTGAACCCGGATAACCAGATTAACCTCAAGATCATCAAGGCGCAGGTGCAGAACAATATCGACGAATACGAGTTCAAGGCCCATTACATGCCGCTGACCTCAGAGTATGGTTTCCATTCTGCATTGTCGTTCATGGTGTCTCGCGGCGACTATTCAAAGGAGCAGGGACTACGCACCTATCTCAAGCGGTTGTCGCAGGTTCCCCGTTATTTTGACGAAAATATCCACTGGATGCGCGAAGGCATGGCCATCGGCCTGACTCAGCCGAAGCCGGTGCTGGTCGGTTACGAGGATTCCATCAAGGCATACTTGGTGAATGACGTCACCGAATCCGAGTTCTATCGTCCGTTTAAAACCAATACGGCGAACCTAAGTGACAGAGAGTTTGCGGCGCTTCAGGCCGAGGCAAAAAAGGTGATCGGTGAACAGGTGCTGCCGTCGTACCGGAAATACCTGGATTTCTTCGTCGGCGAATATCGCCCGGCGGCCCGTGAAGACATCGGTATTTCGTCAACGCCCGACGGCAAGGCGTTTTACGCCAACCGCGCCAAGTATTACACCACCACCGACATGACGCCGGAAGAGATCCATCAGTTGGGCCTCAATGAAGTGGCGCGGATCCGTGCCGAAATGACGGAGATCATCAAACAAACGGGCTTTGAGGGTACGTTCGCCGAATTTATCCACTTCTTACGTACCGATCCGCAGTTTTACGCCAAAACTCCGGAAGAACTGTTGAAGGAAGCGTCCTTTATCGCCAAGAAGATTGACGCCAAGTTGCCCAAGCTGTTCAACCATCTGCCGCGTAAACCCTACGGTGTGGCACCGGTTCCCGCCAGCATAGCGCCCAAATACACCACCGGCCGTTATGTGGGCGCCAGTAAGGACGACGAACCGGGTTATTACTGGGTCAACACCTACGCCCTCGACAAGCGTCCCTTGTATGTGCTGGAGTCGCTGACGCTGCACGAGGCGGTGCCGGGTCACCATTTACAGATTTCCCTCAATGCCGAGCTGGAAGACCTGCCGAGCTATCGCCGCGACGCCTATCTGTCGGCATTCGGCGAAGGCTGGGGGCTATACAGCGAATGGCTCGGCCTGGAAGCGGGTTTCTACCAGGACCCCTACAGCAATTTCGGGCGCCTGACCTATGAAATGTGGCGCGCCTGCCGTCTGGTGGTCGATACCGGCATGCATATGTTCGGCTGGAGCCGCGACAAGGCGATGAACTTTATGAAGGACAACACCGCCCTGTCGCTGCACAACGTCAAGACCGAAACCGATCGCTATATCTCCTGGCCGGCCCAGGCGCTGTCATACAAGATAGGCGAACTGACCATCAAACGCTTGCGCAAGAAAACCGAGCAGGCGCTGGGCCAGGACTTCGACCTGCGCGAGTTCCATAACCAGATCCTGAAAAACGGCTCGGTGCCGCTGGATGTGCTGGAACAGCAGATCGATGCCTATATAGCGAAGGCCAAAAAGGCGGCAAAAGCCTGACCGGATAGCTTTGAAAAGGCCGCTCGCTTAAGGCGGCCTTTTTTCTGCGTGTTGTTATTTAACGGCAAAGAAATGCGTAACGGGTTTGCGCATGGGCGGCAAATCGCTTACCGTTAGGGCCGGACATTGAGTTAACTTGTTTGTTATGCCTTTATTTTTACAACGGATCTTTCGCCTGCTTAGGGGCCATCTCGACCAGCTCAGCTGGCAGATTCTGGCGGGGGTAAGCGTCGCCCATATGGCGCTGACCTGGTTGTTGCTGTCGCTTGCCGGCGAACACGCGCTGACCGGATGGACCACGTTTTTCTATTATTATGTCGTTACCACGTCCACCGTGGGGTACGGCGATTTCAGCCCGACGACGGATCTCGGCCGGCTGTTGGTTGCCGTGGTGCAGATCCCGTTCGGGCTGGCGTTGTTCGGCGTCTTACTGGGTAAGGCGGGGCAAACATTCACTTACATCATAAGGCTTGCCATGACTGGAGAAAAAGACCTTTCGCACCTCAGCGATCAGATAGTGATATTCGGCTGGCATCCCCAGCGCACCAAGAAGATGATCGATTATATTCTGGCGGACAGCAAACGGGTGAAACGCCATATCGTGCTGGCGGTGACCGACGAGATGGAGCATCCCTTCTTTTCCAAACCGGACGTCAGCTTTGTGCGCCTTGCCAGCTATACCGATGAAGTGGAACTGGCGCGGGTCGGGATCCGCGGCGCCGCTAAGGTTATTGTCGACGGGGTAGACGATAACCAGACCTTTACCACGGCCCTGAAGGTCAGCCATTCGGTGTCGCCCGAATGCCACGTTTGCGCCTGGTTTGACGATGAAACCAAGGCGGAGATGCTGAACCAGCATTGTAAGAACATCGAATGTAGCAGCAGTAAAACGGCGGAGATGCTGGTGCGTTCGATGGAAGATCCGGGTTCCAGCCGGGTGCAGGAAGAGATCATGTCGAGCCTGCACGGCGACACTCAGTTCAGCATGCGCATTCCCGAACATGTCGGCGAGTTCACCTTCGGCGATATTTTCCAGCCCTTCAAAACCCGCCACAACGCCACCATTTTGGGCATCGCCCATAATATCAGCGGGTTGGACATGGACCTGAACCCGCCGCTCGATTACCCGGTGCGCGGCGGTGATATCATCCACTATATCGCCCCGGAACGCGTGCTGGCCGACGAGGTGACGTGGCCGACAAAGGGGTAATTATGTGCCCCTTTGTAATCTTCTGATTTAGCAAATCGTCCTCTAGGCCGATTTTCCTTATGGCCAGATACATGACGATTGAAACGGATGTAGGAATTATCATCAGAGCAACCTCGGTAAAAAGTCCGTGATATATTTCCAACCCT
>JBNKEN010000069.1:0-2651 GCA_050288805.1 Pseudoalteromonas sp. | reverse complement strand
TTCCCTTTATCGGCGCAGCGGCTTGTCTGCATAACCAAGGTTAAGGCGCAGTTACATAAGTGGGTATCGGATGAAGAAAATTACCATAAATAGCGTCGCCAGCTATGCGGGCGTGTCGAAAAAGACCGTATCCCGGGTTCTCAATAATGAACCGAACGTCAGCGATGCGACCCGCGAAAAGGTGCTGCAGGCGTTCAAGGAGCTTGACTACACGCCGAACCCCATTGCCAGAGGTCTGGCGCGAAACCGCAGTTTTATCATAGGCTGTGTCTATGATAACCCCAGTAAAAGCTATATTACGCGGGTGCAGAGCGGGGCGCTTGAGGCGTGTCACCAATATGGTTACCACTTGCTTATTCACCCCTGTGAACTGCGCGGTCAGGCGCTGTTAGATAACCTGGAACAGTTACTGCAAACGTCGCGATTGGACGGCATGGTGCTGACGTCGCCATTTCTGAACAGATTGAATTAGTTGAATTCCTCAAACGTAAGCAAATCCCCTACGCGCGGATCGCATCGGTGAAACTCGACGATGATTCTATCTCGGTGCGCAGCAATGACGAGCAGGGCGCGTTCGACATTACCGAACACCTGATTAAATTAGGGCACAGGGATATCGCATTCATCAAGGGGCACCCTGACCACAGTGCTACGGAACTGCGCTTTTTAGGTTACAGGCGGGCGCTGGAAGCGCACCAAATTCCTTACCGGGATTCGCTGGTCGAGGAGGGGAACTTCAGTTACCACTCTGGGGAAGACAGCGCTCGCAATATCTTGCAGCGCACTCCGCGTCCTACGGCGGTATTTGCATCCAACGATTATATGGCCGCCGCGGTACTCAAACTGGCCTCTCAGATGCAATTGAAGGTACCCGATGACATTTCCATTGCCGGCTTTGACAATGCACCGATTGCACGTCACATCTGGCCTGGATTAACCACCATCGCGCAACCGGTGGAAGAGATGACCCGCCTGGCGGTGAGTCAATTGATAGAGCAGATAACAGAACCACAGGAAACGCCGTTTCAAAGTACTCTTGAGGCTCGGCTGATTGTGCGCGAATCGACCGCTCCGCCACGTTCTTGATTTTTATTCTTGCTGCACTGAATTGGCCACCCTGATCCGGTGGCTTTTTTTATGCCTTTCGTTCCGTTAACGGCAGAGACGGAGTTGCCGCCGCAAAATTTTTAAACTAAATTTTGATCTAGGGTTGACACCGGTGTCACGAAAATGCGTTAATAGCCTGACACCGGTGTCACCTTGGCTGTGAGAGACAAGGTAGCACCGAACCTTTGAACGGGTATATGCAAAGCAGCTCAGTACCGTACTACACAGGAGTCTGTAGCCAGGTACTGAGCCTTTTTTTCCTCAATGCAAGAAAGAGTCGAATTTATGTTGCATCCAAGAATTCACGAAGTGACGGAACGTGTCATCGAGCGGAGCAAGGCATCGCGCCAGGCTTACCTTGACCGAATCGCACACGCCAAAACAAAAACAAGAGTTCGTGCAGGTATCGGATGCGGCAACCTGGCCCATGTTATGGCGGCCTGCAGTGCCGATGAAAAATCACTGCTAAAGGCCGATGAACAACCTAACTTGGCCATTGTCAATTCATACAACGACATGTTGTCTGCCCATGTTCCCTACAAAGAGTATCCCGATTTAATTAAAACCGTCGCAAAACGGTATAACGCGACCGCCCAAGTGGCCGGTGGTGTTCCTGCCATGTGTGACGGCGTCACCCAAGGTCGCGACGGAATGGAATTGTCGCTGTTTTCGCGCGACGTGATTGCCATGGCGACCGCCGTATCCCTGTCTCACGATGTGTTTGACGGCGTATTTTGCTTAGGGGTCTGCGACAAGATAGTACCCGGACTGTTGATCGGTGCCTTGTCGTTCGGCCATTTGCCGGTGTTTTTCCTGCCCGCGGGGCCGATGCAATCGGGCATACCCAACAAGGAAAAGGCGCGGGTAAGACAGAAATTTGCACAGGGGCTTGTGAGCCGCGAAGAGTTGCTGGAAGCCGAAAGCGCCTCGTATCACAGCGCCGGAACCTGCACCTTCTACGGCACGGCAAACTCAAACCAGATGCTGATGGAAATTATGGGTCTGCACCTGCCGGGCAGCTCGTTTATCAATCCATACACAGAATTACGCGATGGCCTCACCGCCAATGCGGTTGAAACCATGCTCAACCAGTTGCTGGGTGAAAAGCCGGTTAACTGTCTGGCGGACGTGGTCAGCGAAAAAACCATCATCAACGGACTGGTGGGTCTGCTTTCTACCGGTGGCTCGACCAACCATGCAATTCACCTGCTGGCGATTGCCAAGGCGGCGGGCATTATCCTGACCTGGAAGGACATGGCCGATCTGTCGGAAGTGGTGCCGCTGCTTGCCCGTATTTATCCTAACGGTCATGCGGATGTAAACCATTTCCAGGCTGCGGGCGGCATGGGCTACCTTATCAAACAGCTTTTATCCGCCGGTTACCTGCACAACGACGTGAAAACCATCGTCGGGGAAGGACTTGAGGCTTACACTCAGGAACCGCGCATCGCCCATGATCCGAACTTGATCATGAGTGATGCCAAAGGGCCTGCCAAGGTCAGCTGGACGGCGTGTCCTGCCGATTCGCTCGACCCTGAGGTGCT
>JBNKEN010000068.1:0-2912 GCA_050288805.1 Pseudoalteromonas sp. | reverse complement strand
TTGTCGCAGATCAGGGTGTAGGGAACCTCTCTGCTGGCCAGCTCATAGGCGGTCAGGCGCCCTCCCTGTAACAGCGGGCGGGTTTCGTCGACCCAGACATGAATATCGCCGTGACGTTCAAAGGCGCGGTAGATCACCCCGAGTGCAGTGCCTATCCCGGCGGTGGCCAGGGCGCCGGTATTGCAGTGGGTCAGTATGTTGTCACCCGGCGCAACCAGCTCGGCGCCGAGCGCCGCCATACGATCACACAGCGCCACGTCTTCAAAAAATATTTCCTCGGCACAGGCAACCAGGGCCGCAACAAAATCGCCCTGCTCCAGCGCCGCACGCATACGCGCCATGCAATGCATCAGGTTCACCGCGGTCGGGCGCGTCGCCTCTAAATCGTCGATGGCCTGTGCCAGCTCGCCCTTGCCTGCACCCTGTTCCGCCAAATGGGCAACCAGCAGCGCGGCACCTATGCCGATAAGCGGCGCACCGCGGATTTTCAGCGCCAGGATCAGGGCGCACATGTCGGCCACGGTACGGCAGGTGTGCCACACTTCTTGATGGGGCAGCAGGTATTGGTCGAGAACTTCCAGCGAACCGCTGCGATAACGCAGGCTACGGGCGACTAAATCTTGCATCGGGTTTATTCCACGGTTTCACAAACGCAAAAAGGACGGCTATTTTACACCAAGATTTAAAGAAGTATAGACATCTAAACATTTATAAATATAGAATGCCGGAATTGTGAATTTCAACGAGCACACCGTGATGACAGCCTACACTGCCTTCGATTCAAACCTAGCCATTGATTATATTAAAAATAATTGCGCTTTTTTTGCGCCCGACGCGAACCTGAGCGGGTATGAGTTCGGCGACGGTAACCTCAATCTGGTCTTTCGCATCGCCGACGAAGAGGGCCACAGCGTCATTCTCAAGCAGGCGCTGCCCTACGCCCGCTGTGTCGGCGAATCCTGGCCCCTGACCCTCGACAGGGCGCGCATCGAGGCCGGCGTACTGGCCAATCACGGCGCCATCGCGCCCGAATACACCGCCAAACTGCTGCATCACAACAGTGAACTGGCGGTCAGCGTGCTGGAAGATCTCGGTCATATGGACATATTGCGCGGCGCACAAATCGCTGCCAAGCCGTTTCCAAAACTGGCCGGGCACGTCGCCAGCTACCTGGCCCGCAGCGGGTTCTACAACTCGGATTTTTACCTGTCGGCGCAAGAGAAAAAGGCCAGGGTTGCTGAATTCTCAAATCCGGAACTGTGCCAGATCACCGAAGATCTCTTCTTTACCGACCCCTACATGCAGCACGAACGCAACCGCTACCCGGTCGAACTGGCGCCTGAGGTTGCGACCCTGCAGGCCAACAACCGGCTCAAGGTGGCGGTGGCCAACCTCAAGGCACGTTTTCTCTCGGCGCCGCAAACCCTGCTGCACGGCGACGTCCACAGCGGCAGCATCTTCGTCGACCGGGAAAACACCAAGCTAATCGATCCCGAATTCGGCTTTTTCGGCCCGGTAGGCTTTGATATCGGATCATTTGTCGGCAATTTACTGCTCAATTATTGCAGCCAGAACGCCCGTATTCAGGATACCCCGCGGCGCCGCGATTATCAGGCTCACCTGCTGACCACGCTGCAAAACTGTTACAGCGAGTTCGAGCAGCAGTGGCTGGCGCTGATAGCAGAGCACAGCCGTGATCCGGCGCTGGCGGTGAGCGGCTACGGCGAGAGCTTTATGCAACAGGTGTTGGAAGACGCCATCGGTTACGCCGGCTGCGAGCTTATTCGTCGCACCATAGGCCTGGCCCATGTCGCCGACATCAACGGCATCGAGGACGACGCGGCGCGGCTGGCGGTGCAGCGCCAGACCCTGTTACTCGGCGAGCAGCTGATCCTGAACGCCAGCGAATGTCATGACAGGGAGGCATTTTTCGCCCTGTTGCTTAGCCTGGTTCACTGATGCCGCGAATAATGCGGAAACAGCTTGTCGAGCGGTTCTGAGAAACCGTTTTCCTGCACCACCCGCACGTGCCTGCGATCCAGCTCGCGCACGTTGGACACACCGCAGGAATGGGCGATAAGCCCGATGCCGTAATGGATGTACTTGTTGTAATTGGCCACCCGCTGGGTTTTGTCGAACACGTCGAGGCCCTTTTGCAGCTTGGGATTGTGGGTGGTGACCCCGGTCGGACAGGTGTCCTTGTTGCATTGCATGGCCTGAATGCAGCCGAGTGAAAACATATGGCCGCGGGCCGACACCACGAAATCGGCCCCGAGGGCGATGGCCCAGGCCACCTTGGAGGGCACGATCAGCTTGCCGGACGCAACCACCTTAACCCGCTCGCGCAGCGCATGTTGTTCCAGCAGATTGACCACCAGCGGCAGGCTTTCCTTGAGCGGCAGGCCGACCGAATCCATCAGCGGTGCGGGTGCCGCGCCGCTGCCGCCGTCGGCGCTGTCGATGGTGATAAAATCCGGCGCGGCGCGTTCGCCGCGGCGGTTGATTTCGGCAAACAGGTCTTCCAACCAACCGCTTTCCCCGATCACCGCCTTGAAGCCCACCGGCTTACCCGTGGTTTCGCGAACCAGGTGGATCATGTCGAGCAGATCGCCCACCCGTTTGATTTCCCGGTGCCCGTTCGGGCTGATCGAATCCTCGCCTGCGGGGATCCCACGAATGGCGGCGATTTCTGCGGTCACCTTGCGCCCCGGCAGAATACCGCCCTTGCCCGGCTTGGCACCCTGGGAAAGTTTCAACTCGACCATTTTTACCTGTGGGTGATCGGCCACTTCACGCAGCTTGGAGTCAGACAGCTTCCCCTGTGCATCCCGTACACCATATTTGGCGGTGCCGATCTGGAAGACGATATCGCAGCCGCCCGCCATGTGGTGGGAGGACAACCCTCCTTCGCC